>DASSTY010000237.1:0-14356 GCA_035707585.1 Gemmatimonadales bacterium | reverse complement strand
TACACGCACACCAGCATCGAGCGGCTCAAGAAGGTGTATCACGACGCGCATCCGAGGGCGTGAGGGGGAACAGACGGACAGACGGACGGGCGGACAGACGGACAGGGGGACTGACGGACTGACGGGAAGACGGGAGGGGTGGGTTGCGGGTGGTGGCTGCGGGACCGCCGTCATCCCGAGCGGAGCGGCCGCGAGGCCGCGGCGTCGAGGGATCTTGCCGGCGGCACTGGTGGTCCGCCGCGCTGGTCGGAGCGTGCGCGGGCCAGATCCCTCGACTCGCTGCGCAACGCGTCCCCGGTGCTCCGCTCCGCGAGCGCTTTAGCGCAGGAGCCGAGCCGGCGCTTCAGCGGCGACAGACGGACAGACGGACTGACGAACCAGGTGGGAGCGGGCATGGAACAGCATCACGGCACCACAATTCTCGCGGTCCGCAAGGATGGGCGCGTGGCGCTCGGCGGCGATGGGCAGGTGACGCTGGGCGAAACGGTGATGAAGAGCCGTTCCGTGAAGGTGCGCACGCTCAAGGGCGGCAAGGTCCTGGCGGGGTTCGCCGGATCGGTGGCCGATGCGCTTACCCTCTATGAAAAATTTGAGGAAAAGCTCGACCGCTATCCCGGCAACCTGCCGCGCGCTTCGGTGGAGCTGGCCAAGGACTGGCGCAGCGACAAGGTGCTGCGCCGGCTCGAAGCGCTCCTCGTGGTGGCCGACGCCGACCACAGCTTCCTGCTGAGCGGAGCGGGGGAGCTGATCGAGCCCGACGACGGCATCGTGGCGGTGGGCTCGGGCGGCAACTACGCGCTGGCCGCGGCACGTGCGCTGCTCCCCGATCCGGCGCTCGACGCCCGCGCCATCACCCAGCGCGCGCTCGAAATTGCCGCCGACATCTGCATCTATACCAATCGCAACATCACACTGCTGGAACTGGGCGAGAAGTGACCAATGCTATCGAGGCGCCCGAGCAGGCGCCTGCACCCTGGCTGGAAGAGATGCCGCCGCGGCAGATCGTGGCGGAGCTGGACCGCTACATCGTAGGGCAGGACGCGGCCAAGCGCGCTGTGGCGATCGCTGTGCGCAACCGCTGGCGCCGGGCCCAGACGCCCGATGAAATCCGCGACGAGATCACGCCCTACAACATCATCATGATCGGCCCCACCGGGGTCGGCAAGACCGAAGTCGCTCGCCGCCTGGCTCGGCTCGCCGGTGCGCCGTTCATCAAGGTCGAGGCCTCCAAGTTCACCGAGGTGGGCTATGTGGGCCGCGACGCCGAATCGATGATTCGCGATCTGGTTGACGCGGCGATCAACATGGTCCGCAACGAACGCGAAGACGAAGTCTATCCCCAGGCGGAGCAGCGGGCGGATGAGCGGCTGCTGGATCTCCTCCTTCCACCGCCGCCACCGCCGGCTCCGCCGCAGCCCGCAGCCGACGGCCCCGGTACTTCTGCGCAGCCGGCGCAATCACCCGTCTTCGTGGTGTCGTCTTCCGGGGCGGTCCGCCCCGAAGCGAGCCGCAGCCCCGAGGACGAGCGCCGGCAGCGCTCCCGCGAAAAGCTCCGCCAGCTGTTGGCCGACGGCCAGCTCGACGATCGCGAAGTCGAGATCGATGTCGTCCCCCAGAACTTTCCCAACTTCGAGCTGATTCAGCCGATGCAGGGAATGGAAGGCCCCGACATCAACTTCACCGAGATGCTGCAGGACATGATCCCCAAGCGCACCAAGCGCCGCAGCGTCAAGGTACCCGAAGCGCGGCGGATTCTGATCGACGAAGAGCTCAAGAAACTGGTGGACATGGACGACGTGGTGAACGAGTCGCTCGATCGGGTCGAGAACCACGGCATCATCTTCATCGACGAGATCGACAAGATTGCCGGCGAGCGGGGGCAGGCCGGCGGGCCGGATGTTTCGCGCGAAGGCGTCCAGCGCGACTTGCTTCCGATCGTCGAGGGATCCACCGTGCAGACCCGCTACGGCTACGTGCGGAGCGATCACGTTCTGTTCATCGCCGCCGGTGCCTTTCACGTATCGAAGCCGAGCGATCTGATTCCCGAGCTGCAGGGCCGGTTCCCCATTCGGGTGGAGCTCACGCCGCTCACCGAGGCCGATTTCATCCGGATCCTGACCGAGCCCGAGAACGCGCTGACCAGGCAGTATCAGGCGCTGGTCGCCGCCGAAGGGGTCGAGCTGGTCTTTACCGACGATGCCATCGCCGAGGTGGCGCGGGTCGCCTACGCGGCGAACGATCGAATGGAAAACATCGGCGCCCGCCGCCTCCACACCGTGATGGCGACGCTGATGGACGACCTGCTCTTCAACCTCCCCGAATCACCCGACAAGCGCGTCGTCTTCGACGGCCCCGCCGTCCGCGAGCGCCTGGCCAAGGTGATCAGTGATGATGATTTGAGGAGGTATATTCTTTAGGTGCTAGTCGCTAGTCGCTAGTCGCTAGTCACGAGGCGGTGGACCGATCCGTCATTCCCGCGAACGCGGGAATCCAGTCAGCTGGACCCCCGCTTGCGCGGGGGTGACCGCCTCACTCCCGCCGGCAACTAGCAACTAGCAACTAGCGACTAGCGACTAATATCTAGCGACTAGCGACTAACAACTAGCGACTACCCACCAGCCACCAACGACAAGCGACATGCCCCCCACACACAAGCGCGACTTCCTGGCGATTCCGGATTTCTCCCGCGACGAGCTGCTGGAGGTGTTCGACCTCGCTGCCCGAATGAAGAGCGGCGCCTATCGAGAAAAGCCGCTGGCGGGGCAGACGCTGGGCATGATCTTCACCAAGAGCTCGACTCGCACCCGTGTCTCCTTCGAGGTGGGCGCCTACCAGCTCGGCGGCCAGGCGCTCTTTCTCTCTTCGCGCGACATCCAGCTGGGGCGGGGGGAGCCGATTCGCGACACCGCGCGGGTCCTCTCCCGGTACATCGACGGGATCATGATCCGGACCTTTTCCCACGCGGAGGTGGAGGAACTGGCCCGGTTCGCGTCGATCCCCGTCATCAACGGTCTGACCGATCTGCTTCATCCCTGCCAGATCATGGCCGATCTGCTCACCGTCCGCGAAAGTCTCGGCGGCTGGACCGGCAAGTCGATCGCCTGGGTGGGCGACGGCAACAACATGGCCAACAGCTGGATCAACGCCGCCGGGTCGCTCGGCTTCGAGCTTCGTTTGGCGTGCCCCGAGGGGTATCTTCCCGATCGGGAGATTCTCGAGCGCAACCAGGCGCTCACCACCATTCGGCTCACCCACGAACCGACCGAGGCCGTGGCTGGAGCCGACGTGGTGACGACCGATGTCTGGGCCTCGATGGGCCAGGAAGCGGAGCAGGCGGAGCGGGCGCGCGCATTCAAGGGATACGTGGTAGACGATGCCCTGATGAACCGGGCGGCGCCCGATGCGATCTTTCTCCACTGCCTGCCGGCCCACCGCGGCGAAGAGGTCACCGACAGCGTCATCGAGGGACCCCGCTCGCGGGTGTGGGACGAAGCTGAAAACCGGCTCCATGTCCAGAAGGCGATCATGGCGAAGCTGATGGGAGTTCCACGGAATGGCTGACAACGAACTCAAGCAGACTCCACTGGCCGACCGGCACCGCGCCCTGGGCGCCAAGATGGTGCCGTTCGCCGGCTACGAGATGCCGGTGCAGTACCCGCCCGGGATCGTGGCGGAGCACAACGCGGTGCGGCGCGATGTCGGATTGTTCGATGTCTCGCACATGGGCGAATTCGAAATCACCGGTCCCGACCGGAACGCCTTCGTGAACCGGATTACCTGCAACGATGTGAGCGCGCTGGAGCCGGGACAGGTGCAGTACTCCGCCATCCTGACTCCCGAAGGCACCTTCGTGGACGACTGCACCGTCTACCGGTTCGACGACAAGCTGATGATCGTGGTGAACGCCGCCAACCGCGCCAAGGCGTGGCGCCACATCGTGGATGCCAAGGGCGGCATCAACGTCCGGCTGCGCGACATCTCCGACGACATCGGGCTCCTCGCTCTCCAGGGGCCGCGGGCTCAGGCGCTGATGCAGCCGCTCTCGTCGGTCGATCTCGAGCAGATCCACTACTACCACTTCGCTTCGGGCCGAGTCGCCGGGGTGGACTGCTTCATTTCGCGCACCGGGTACACTGGCGAAGACGGATTCGAGCTGTACTGCAGGGCGGGCGACACCGGTACCCTCTGGGATGCACTGATTGCGGCCGGCGCCCAACCGATCGGACTCGGCGCCCGCGACTCGCTGCGCATGGAGATGGGTTACGCTCTCTACGGCAACGAAATCGACGACAGCACGACCCCGCTCGAAGCGGGGCTCGGCTGGATTACCAAGCTCAAGAAGGGCGCGCCGTTCACCGGCGACGAAGCGCTCCGCTCTCAGAAGCAGCGCGGCGTTACCCGCAAGCTGGTGGGGTTCCGTCTGCTGGAGAAAGCATTCCCCCGGCACGGCTACCCGGTCTATTACCAGGGTCGCGAAGTCGATCTGGTGCGAAGCGGCACGGTGAGCCCGTCGCTGGGCGAGCCGATCGGCACCACCTATCTCCCGGCGGAAGCGGCCACTCCCGGTACCCGGTTCGAAGTCGAGATTCGCGGAAAGCGGGTGTCGGCAGAAGTCGTCGCACGGCCGTTCTGGCCAAAGGGCAGCGCCCGGAAGGCGCCGGCTGCACCCGCGCCCGCCAAATCGCAGTAGGCTCTCCCACTCTCGCGTTCAACTGTCTCCATGCGGATCGCGATTCTCACCGTGTCCGACGCCGGCAGCCGCGGCGAGCGAGTCGACACCTCGGGAGACGCGATTGCGTCGTGGGCCGAGTCGCGCGGCTACGATCTGGCCGCGCGCGCGCTGGTGCCCGATGAACCCGACCGGATTGCGGCGGCGCTCACCGACTGGGCCGACAGCGGCGCGGCCGATCTCATCATCACTACCGGCGGCACCGGTGTCGCGCCGCGGGATGTCACCCCCGAGGCCACCCGCTCGGTGATCGAGCGCGAGGTGCCGGGCCTTCCCGAAGCGATGCGCATGATGGCCATCGCCGCCGTACCGCGGGCAATGCTCTCGCGCGGCGTGGCCGGCGTGCGGGGCCGCACACTGATCGTCAATCTTCCCGGCAGCAACGGTGGCGTGCGCGACGGGCTCTCGGTTCTGGAACGAATCGCCGAGCACGCGGTCGCGCTGATCCGCGGCGAACCGGTGGACCACTGCTGATGGCTTCTCAGATCCTCCTCACCATGGACGATCTCGAAACCGCGGTGCGGGTCAACGCCGCGCTCGAGGAAGCGGGATTCAGCACCGCCATGGTTTCGTCGTTCGACGATATCCGCGGCACGGTGCGGCGGGAGGCGCCCGACCTGGTGATTTTGACCGGCGGCGTGCACGAGCCGCACGCCCGCGAGCTGGCGGCGCTGGCGCGCGAAGCCGAGGTATTCACCCTGGCACTGCTGGAGCCGACCGACTCCGGTGACCGGTCCGAACGATTGGCGCGGCTCGGCGTCACCGAAGTGCTGGTCAAGCCGCTGACGCCGTCCGAAGCGCTGGCGGTGGTGCGGAGTCTGCTCGACCGGCGCGCTCTGCAGCAGCGCACCGGGATCATCGGCCAGAGCGCGGCGATTCAGGAAGTGCTGATCAAGATCGAGCAAATGGCGCCGGTGTCGAGCACCGTGCTGGTGCAGGGCGAAAGCGGCACCGGCAAGGAGCTGGTGGCCAAGGGCATTCACGACCTCTCACCGCGGCGGCACCAGCCGTTCATCACAGTAAACTGCGCTGCGCTTCCAGAGACTCTGCTCGAAAGCGAACTCTTCGGTCACGAAAAAGGCGCCTTTACCGGCGCGGCTGAGCGGCGGCTGGGTCGGTTCGAGCTGGCCGACACCGGAACGATTTTTCTCGACGAAATCGGCGAGATCCCGCCGGCAACGCAGGTCAAGCTGCTGCGGGTGCTGGAGAGCCGCTCGTTCTTTCGGGTTGGCGGAGCCCAGCCGATCAAGGTCGACGTTCGGGTCATCGCCGCCACCAACCGGTCGCTCCGCGAGAGCGTCGCCCTCGGCGAATTCCGCGACGATCTCTACTACCGGCTCAACGTCCTCAACATCTACCTCCCGCCGCTCCGGGAGCGCCCCGAGGACATCCCGCTGCTGGTTCGCCGGTTCATTCGGGAGTTTGCCCGCCAGCACGACCGGCGCTTCCGGGGGATCACCGCGGAGGCGATGCAGCGGCTGGTAACCGCCCGGTGGCCGGGCAATGTGCGGCAGTTGCGGAACCTGATCGAGTCGATGGTGGTACTGGCGCCGGGCACCGAAATCCGGGCCGAAGACATCCCCCACGACATTCTGGACGGGGCCGGGACCCTCCTGCCGGCCCGGGTAACCGCCGCCGGGCGGGAGCCGATGGGGCAGGAGCTGGAATTCATCCTGCGGAGTCTGGTGGACCTGCGGCTTCAGGTGGAGGAGCTCCGGCGCCGGCTGGATCAGGGCCAGCACGAGCTCCAAGTCATTGAGGTTTCAGAACATCCGTCCAATGGAGACCTCGCCGGTGAGGCCCCGGAGGAGGCCTCGGTGGTGTACCGGCCGGGGATGACCATGGTGGATGTGGAGCGGGCCGCCATCGAGGCGGCGCTCCGGGAGTTCCGTGGCAACCGCCGCCGGGCCGCCGAGGTGCTGGGCATCGGGGAGCGGACGCTCTACCGCAAGATCAAAGCGTATGGCCTGGACTGAGTTAGCGTCCGTACCTGCTGTAAGTGTTGGAGCTTCCACAGTTTGCACCAGCTAATCTCTTGACACTTCTCAGGCCGTGCCCAATATTTCCCCATTCCCCTGTAAACCGGGCGGGTTGGTCCCTTGCGATTCATAATCAACGCTGACGCCTGCGTCTCGTGCCTGGCGTGCGCCCGGGTCTGCCCATCGGGCGCCGTGGCGGTCGCCCCTGATGCGCCGACGCCGCAGATTGTGGATGAATCGTGTATTCGCTGCGGCGAATGCTTTTCCGCCTGCCCCCATGACGCGATCCAGGTTACCGGCGAAGTCGGCAAGGGGCTGAGCGTTGCGGCCGACGGCGAAGGGGTGCTGATTCTGAGCCCCGAGTCCGCCGCCTACTTCTATCCGGCCACCCCCGAGCAGGTCGTCAATGCCTGCTACGCGGCGGGCTTCCGCCATGTAACTCGCGGTGTTATCGGCGACGAGCTGGTCGCCGCGGAATATCTTCGGCTCTGGGAAGAAGAGCCGTGGGGCACCATGATCCGCTCCACCGACCCGGTGGTTGTGGACGCCATCCGGACCGAGTTTCCGGAGCTCGTGCCATATCTTGCACCGGTCACCTTTCCCCCGGTTGCAGAGGCACGGTATCTGCGTGCCCAATACGGCTCTGACCAACGCATTGCATATGCTGGCGTGCAGCTTCCGGTCGGCAGTAGAGAGCTCGACGCGACGCTGACGTTCGCCGACCTGGAGCAGCTCTTCCGGATCCGCGGCGTGTCGGTGCTGACTCAGCCGTCGGTGTTCCAGCGGGTCCCGGAGGAGCGGCGCCGCCATCTCAGCGCTGCCGGCGGATTACCGCTGGCGTTTCTGGAAGAGGCGCGGCAGTCCAGCCGGAAGTTCCGGAAGATCCGGGGACTCAACCGGCTCAAGGGACTGGCGCGTGCGGTGACGGTGGATCGGTTCGATCTTGGCTTTGTCGATCTGCTGTCGACCGAGGGGTCGCTCGATCATCCGCTGTCCGGCCCGCCGGAGGAGTTGTTCTGGCGGCGCGAACTGGTGGCCAGCACCGAGCCGCCGCGGAGCCGGGCGCCGGTGGTCGATACCGGAGTGGTGGCCAGTGTGGGTGCCACCTTCGAGATCACGCCGCGGCCGCTGCCGCTCGATGCGGCGGCAGTGGAGACGGTGCTGCGGCAGATCGGCACCGCGCCCAACGGGCGGCCCTGGGACTGCGGGGCGTGCGGCTACGCCACTTGCCAGGCTTTTGCCAAGGCGGTAGCGGCCGACCGGGCGGCGCTGGTGCAGTGCGCGGTGTATCAGCAGCAGCGGGCGGTAGCGGCGGAGCAGGCGGCCGCGGTGGATGTGCTCACCGGGCTTTCGACCTATCGGGTGCTTCGCGATCGCCTGGCGTTCGAGATCGAGCGCAGCAAGCGCAGCAACGAGCTGTTCGCGCTGCTCTTTCTCGATCTCGACCGGTTCAAGCAGGTCAACGACGACTACGGTCACGAAGCGGGCAACGAAGTGCTCCGCGCGGTGGCCGATGAAATCACCAGTGCGGTTCGCGCATCGGATGTGGCGGCGCGTTACGGCGGCGACGAGTTCGTGGTGATTCTGACCCGAACCGACCTGGCCGGAGCCAGCCGGGTGGCCGAGGCGCTGCGGGCGGGAATCGAAGGAGTGGGACGCCGGCTGGGATATCCAGCGGGTCTGGTGACGGTGAGCGTGGGAGTGGCGGAGTTCGATCCCGGGCAGCCCAATCAGGCCGATCTGCTGGTGAGCGCCGACCAGGCGCTGTACCGGGCCAAGGCGGCCGGACGGAATCTCATCGTGGGACGGGGGGCGTGAGGGGGGGCGGGAAACGGGAAACGAGAAGCGGGAAACGGGAAGCGGGAAACGAGAAACGGACAATGGGGCACGGGTTGTGGGTCGTGAAGATCGAAACGGAAGGATGAATCCAACGTGACCGGATCGTTTTCGCCACGTCAACCGAATCAGTCAGCTGGAACCGCTGCCGCGCCGGGGCGGGGGTCGGCGCTGGACAACGCGCCCGATCCCTGGGGTGTCCGGCGGGCGGAGAACCTGCTCACCAGTCTGGAGGGGATTCTCTCCGCGCGGGTGGTGACGACGCCGCTGGGCGAGGTGAGCGAGGTCCACATCCTGGCGCAGTCGGGGTTGCAGCCCAAGCAGCTGGTGCGGAATGTGGAGTCGGCGCTCCTGGCGCAGCTGGGACTCAAGGTCGATCATCGCAAGATCAGCATTGCCCAGACCGCCGACGTGCGGCCGATCGAGGCGCTGGAGCGCGACGCGGTGCGCGACCGGGCGCTGCAGCGGGCGGTGCTGTTCGAGAACATGGCCGTGGCGCCGGGCCGGCGGCCGCACCGGATTACCCTGGCGGTGACGCTGTCGCTGCTGGGGCGGAGTGCCACGGCGGAGGAGGAGAGCGCCGACACGCCGCGGAGCCGGGTGGAAGCGGCGGCGCGGGCCTCGGTGGCGGTGCTGGATGAGCTGCTGGCCGACAGTTCGATTGCGCTGGAGGGCGCCAAGATCGTGGAGGCGTTCGACCGGCAGTTTGCCTTTGCGGCGGTGCAGGGGCTGGGGGGGCGGGAGACGCTGCTGTTGACCGGTTCGGCGGAGATCAAGGAGAGCGCCGAGCGGGCGGCGGTGTTTGCGGTGCTGGATGCGACCAATCGGTGGGTGGAGGCGCGGCGGCCGGAGTAGGGGTGAGGTCGTGGCGGCTCAGGTGATCTCGCGGTAACCAGGAAAGGAACATACGGAGGGGGGACCCGGTCTTCGGTACTTAGCGGAGACTAGCGGACAACTGATTGAGCGGAGCGTCTGGGAAGCCATAGCGAGGCTTGCCACTTCCCGAGGTAGTGAGGTACTCGAAGGGAGGTGACGCTCATGTTGCAGATCAGCTGGCTCGCAAGCGCGATGAACTTTGTCGCGAATTTGTTCATGGCCGAAGGACAGCAGTGGGACTGAGGCCGTGACTGACTGGGCTCCCTACCCTCCAGACTAAGGCAATGCGTAACTCGACGAAGATCAACATCTACGTTGCGCTGGTTACGCTCGTGACGATCGCTGCCATGGCGATCGCGTGGCGTGTCAGGGTTCCGTTCCCAGGTTACTGGGGGCTGGCTAGCTTTGTATTCGTCGCGTTTCTGCTCGATCAGACTAGTAATCAGCTTCGTGTAGCTGCGATCGGGTCCACGTCGTTCGTGATGCATATGGCGGCCGGGATCCTATTCGGCGGCTTCTGGGGAGGGTGCATAGCCGGCGCATCCATCGCGCTTAGCGGCCTTGCACGCAAGAAAGAATTTAAGAAACTGCTGTTCAACGCCGCCCAGCAAATGCTCTCGGTGTGCGCGCCGGTGCTCGTATACCGTGACCTACTCGGTGGAAGTATCCCGCCCTCGTATCTCCAAGGCGCCTCCGTCCCCGAGGCCGTCCAGCGCGATATAGGTCTGTTCTTCATCTTCGCGCTTTGCTACGTACTTGTAAATTCGCTCGCAGTAAGTGGCGCGGTATCGTTGAGCACGGGCCGCCCGTTTCGCGAAGTTTGGCATCTGAACACCCGTGGTGTGATCGTCTACGACATTGGCGCGAGCGTGATCGCGATTTTCGCGGCTTGGCTTTATGTCAAAGCCGATTCGGTGCACTACGGGCCGCTAGGAATTATCGGTGCCGTGATTCCGATCATCGTCGTTCGGCATGTATACGGCATGTATTACCAGCTTCAGGAGAGTGGCCAAGAGTTACTCCAGGTGATGGTCAAGGCCATTGAAGCACGAGATCCGTACACGTCTGGTCATTCCTTGCGCGTTAGCGAACTATCGCGAACCATCGCGCTCGAGTTTGGCCTGTCAGCACGTGAGGTCGAGCAGATTCAGACCTCTGCTCTCTTGCACGACGTCGGCAAAATCCACGAAGAGTTTGCACCGTTGCTTCGGAAGGAGAGCCGATTGACTCCCGAAGAAACGGCCCTCATGCAGACTCACTCGACGAAGAGTGCCGAACTGGTGGGAATAATTTCCCAATTTCGAGGGACGATTCAGGACGCGGTGCGGCACCACCACGAGCGGTGGGATGGTCAGGGGTATCCTGATGGCCTCACCGGCGACGCTATCCCGCTCGGCTCGCGCATAATTCTGATTTCTGACACGATCGACGCGATGACGACAGATCGCCCTTACCGAAAGAGGCTTTCACTCGACGTTGTGATTGCCGAGCTTCAGAAGTGCAAGGGCACTCAATTCGATCCTAGCTTGGTCGACATGGTGGTCTCGTCGGTTGCCGTCCGCCGCCTTATTGTGGGCCCGGCCACGGAAGCGCCGTCGGCCGAGCCGACGCGGTCAAAGCGCGTCAATTGGCCGGCGGCAAGCATTTGGTGGACCCGACGGGCCCAGTAGCGTCAGGTCGTCAGCAATTCGAGCTGATACAAAGCCGCGTGCGGCAACCCAGCACGAGTCGCCTGTAAACGCGCAGCGGCTTCCTCCCGTGTTTCGTCGGCGATCACTGGCCGCAACAACAACGCTGTCAGAATCTCTGCTTGATCTAGCACGTCAAACTTGTCCAGCATACCGTACATACCCAGCAGCCGCTCCGTTACCAGTTCCTCGCCCAAGTGATCGCTTCCGATGGCGCCGAGCCATCGGGCGTACGGCCCCATAAACGATCGGACAACCGAATCGGCCGGCACTGTGACCGCCGCATGAGCGGCGCGTCGGGCATCGGCGCGGCGTGAAGCCACATAGAGAACATCTGCCTTGTAGAGTTGCCAGGCGTGAAGTAACCAAGCTGGCCGCTCCGATTCGGTGATCCGGCTATCTAGCGCCTCAAGTGCCATATGCGCGGGAACGACCTCGCCCAGAATCGCATGCGACAGTCCGAGGTTGTACGCGGTTTGAACCTCGCGGTAACCTGAAAACGATCGGCCGAAGGTGCTCGTCGCTCGGGAGCTCCACTCAAACTGTTCGTCGTATTTTCCAAGTCGGAGGGAGCATAACGCTGCCTGTGCTGCCAATCGACCGCAGGCCGTCTCGTTGCCCAGCTTGGCTGCCATTTCATATGCTACCGAGAAGGCCTTCGACGCGGACTCGTATCGCCCGGCCGCGGTCTCAAGCGTACCGATCCCGAAGTGCAGTCTTACCGCGGTCGAACTCATGATTTCTCCGCTTGCAAGCTGCGCTCGTGCCTCGTCGAGCATTCGAAGGCTGGCAGCGCGATCACCCGTGTGGAAATACAGTTGCGATTGTGCAAGTGCTAACTTGGCCTGACCCTCGTCGTCCTCAGCCGAAACGTCAGCTTCGGCTACGGCTCTGAGCACATCGCTAGCCTCAATTGGATCCCGGAGCCCGTTGATTAGGCGGGCGGCAATGCTAGCAGCTTGGAGCCGCGTGCGCCTGCTGTTCGCATGTTGCAGGACGTCAAGGACGACTCCGAGTTGAGCGCGAGTCTGATCGATTGACGCATTTGTTGCAGACTCTGCAGTAACCTGGAGCAGTAGCGCATCGTCGGACCAATGAAGTCCATCGGTGTGTAGCGCATCCAAAGATGCTCGCCACTGTCCTTGCTCCTGAAGGGCCTCGGTCAGCAACAGGATGGCTTCGGACCGTTCTTCGCCTGTGAGAAGCGGCAAGGCGGAGCTGAGTCCACGATCCGTCTCGTGGGGGGCTCCCTTTCGGAGTGCTTCGCGTCCGCCGCGGAGGAGGTAGGGCGTTGCGGCCGACCCCAGGCCGCCACGGATGAGGTGCCATGCGATCTCAAATCCAGGGACTTTTTTCCCGTCCTCCTCGTCGTGCAACAACCGCCCCGCAATATCCCGATGCAACGTCCGGCGCACGGGGGACGGGACCCCGAGATACGCCTTTCCCCGGATCAGCTCGTTGGCGAATTCCAGTCCGTCACCGCCATCCCGCAGCAGCCGCAGATCGACCAGCCGCGTCAGGCCGCTCATGGTCTGGCCGGTGCTCAGGTCCACCAGACGATACATCTCGAGATCGTTCATCCGCTGGCCCAGAATCGCCGCCAGGGTGAGCACGTTCCGGGTCGTCAGGTCGAGCGTCTGCGCCAGCCGCTCGATCAGCGGCTGATACGCCCCGGTTCCTCCGGCCTCCGGGTCGGCGGTCATCGCGCCGAGCGCGATTGCCAGACACCGCGTGCCGTGCTGCATCCAGTCCTGCACCAGCAGCTCCAGCACCATCGGATAGCCGGCGGCGGCCTGCACCAGCGCGCGCCGAATAGTGGGGCTCGGCGGCGCCACATCGCCTGGCACCGCGGCCCGGATCACCGCGGCGCTCTCGGACTCGGTGAGCGGCGGCAGCTCGATCCGGGTGATTCCCAGCGCTTCAGCCCGGTCCAGCATGCGGCCGGCCTGCAGCTCCGGATTCAGCTCGGCGGGGCGCAGTGCCAAAATGACCATGACCGACTCGCCGCGCGACCGCCGCATCAGCAGGTGCAGGACGCTGAGACTGGCATCGTCGGCCAGATGGACGTCATCGATCACCAGAATGACCGGATGCTCTTCGGCAATCGCCCGAACCATTTCGTGAAACGCTTCGGTCAGCCGAACCCGCGCCGTCTCGCCTTCGCTCTCGCGGCCGGGCGGCAAATGCGGAAAATGTCTCCGTACCTCGGGAACGGTCCGCGCGATCTCGGCCAGTGCTTCGGGCGGCGTGGCACCGACACCGGCGCGGGCGAGCAGGCCGTGCACCAGCCCGGTCAGCGCGGCGTAGGGGATCTCGCGCTCCAGCTCGTAGCACTGGATCCGGCTGGTGGCGGCGCCTTCCAGCCCCGCCGCGGTGATCAGCCGGGCGACCAGCGTGCTCTTTCCGATTCCCGAATCGCCCATGACGAAGGCATGGCCCGGCTCGCCCTGCCTGGTCCGTTCCCACCCTTCGTAGAGCGCCCGGTACTCCGCCGCCCGTCCAACGAATGAACGGCCCTTCCAATGGTCGGTCTGGACGATCGGAATGTTCTCGCCATTGCGGCGTTCCCAGCCGCGGCGGCGGAGTCGCAGCGCCATTCCTTCGAGCAGCGCGGAAGGTGCGGCGCGGAGATCGCGCGCCAGAAGCCGCTCCCAGTCCTCGTAGACTCTGAGCGCGCTCAGACGATCGCCGGCAAAGGCCCGCGCCTCCATCTTGGCGCGGATCGCCGCTTCGTTGAGTGCGTCCATCCCCAACATCCGGTCGGCCAGGATTTCGATTGCCGAGAAGTCGCCGGTGCGGCGACAGTGATCCATCTGCCGTACCAGCGCGGCGGTGATGGCGGGGAGCAGGGTCGCCTGCTGCTGGTCGCGCCAGAAGCAGAATTCCGGTGCGTCCGGCAGTTCGAGTCCATCGAGAAACGCGGCGACCTCAAGCGGCGGATTCGCCTCGTCGCCCAGTACGTCGCCCGACCGAAGCCGGTCCAGATCCAGATCCAGCGACGACGTCACCAGCCGGACGTGGTCTCGGGTGGAGTCAAAGGCGTCCCGGCCGAGCCGGGCGCGCAGCACCGATACCGCGGTGGCCAGCGAGTGCCGCGCCTCGCTGATCGGCGCATCGCCCCAGAGCAGATCGGCCAGGCGATCCCGCCGGTGGGCGGTCCTCGGCTCCACCGCCAGGTAGACCAGCAGAGCCAGATGCTTCTTGGTCTTGAACCGGATCGGGTCGCCGGCCGGGGTCAGCAGGGCGGG
>DASSTY010000236.1:0-9801 GCA_035707585.1 Gemmatimonadales bacterium | reverse complement strand
GGTGCCGCTGGTGCGCGGGACGTACGCCATCGCGCCAAATTCGACCACCGGCGTCTGCGCCGCGTCGGCACCGGCATGCACCACGATGGAATCGATCAGCGAGTCGACCCGGCCCGGCAGCGGCGCATTGGAGCTGAATGAGAGGTCGGCGCCGAGCAGCCCGCGCGCCTGCCGGTGCACGGCGTCCTGCAGGTTGGCGGTGAAGGAGTCGATCGCTACCAGTGCCGCAACACCCACAGCCATCGCGGCGGTGACCAGAAGCAGTTGGCGCGGGGCGGCGCGCGAATCCCGCCGCGCTATCCGCCAGACGAAACCCAGTTTCATCCTGCGCTGTCGCCCACCACCACACCGTCGGCCAGGCGGATGGTCCGATGAGCCCGGGCGGCGAGATCGGAGTCGTGGGTGACCAGGATCAGCGTGGTACCGAGATCGCGATTGAGCTCGGAGAGGAGGCCGATGATATCCGCGCCGGTGCGGGTATCGAGGTTGCCCGTCGGCTCGTCCGCAAAGAGAATTCGCGGGCGGTTGGCAAAGGCGCGGGCGATGGCCACCCGCTGCTGCTCGCCGCCGGAAAGCTGAGCGGGGTAGTGATCGCGGCGATCCGCCAGCCCGACTCTGGCCAGCAGCTCGTCGGCTCGCGAATCCGGCGACTCGCCGCGCAGCTCGAGGGGAACCTCGACATTTTCCCGGGCGGTGAGGGTCGGAATCAGCTGGTAGGACTGGAAGACGAACCCGACTTTCTCCGCTCGGAGGGCAGCGCGGCCGTCTTCGTCCAATGAGCCGAGCGCGGTGCCGTCGAGCCAGACTTCGCCGGCAGCCGGCCGGTCGAGGCCGGCGAGGAGGCCCAGGAGAGTCGTCTTGCCGCTGCCGGATGGCCCCACGATCGCAACGAAGCCGCCGGGCTCCACGCCAAAGCTGATATCGTTCAGGACAGTGAGGTCTCGGCCGCCAGCGCGGTAGCTCTGGCCCAGGTGTTCACAACGGAGGATCAATGGCATGGGGAGAATGATACCCCGGTTCCGGTGCGGGTATCGACTCATCGCGGGCTTTGCTGCAGTCTCGGCGCTGCTGGCGACGGCGGGGTGCGGCTCCGACGCCGTTCGAAAGGCGCCGGCCGATTCGAGCGCGCAGACAATCGCCGGCAACGCCGATTCGGCGACCGCCACACCGAAGCTGGTTTTTCTGGGGACGAGTCTTACCGCGGGCCGGGGGCTCGACCCTGAGCAGGCGTACCCGGCGCTCATTCAGCAGAAGATCGATTCGGCGGGGCTCAACTATGAAGTCATCAATGCCGGCGTGAGCGGTGAGACTTCGGCGGGTGCCCTGCGGCGAATCGATTGGGTGATGCGGCAGCCGGTTTCCGTGCTGGTCATTGAAACGGGAGCCAATGACGGGCTCCGCGGGCTCAATATTGATTCGCTGCGGGCCGATCTGATTGGGATCATCGCGCGAGCGCGGCAGCAGCAGCCCCCGCCCACGATCGCTCTGGTCCAGATGGAAGCGCCAACGAACCTGGGTCGCGCGTACACCCGGCGCTTCCATGAGGTTTACCCCACGGTGGCGCGGGAGACTGGCGTGGTGCTGCTGCCGTTCCTGCTCGACGGCGTCGCCGGAATCGATTCGCTCAACCAGGCCGACGGGATTCATCCCAACGTGGTGGGAGAACGGATCGTCGCCGATAATGTCTGGCGCGCAGTCCGGTCGCTGCTGGCTGGCGCTACTGCTCCAGTTTCGCGTCCAGCTCCATAGTCAGGTTACCCTGAAGCGCTCTGGAGACGGGGCATCCGGCCTTGGCGCCCTCGGCGGCCTTCTGGAAGGTGGCCTGATCGATGCCCTTCACCACGCCGCGGGTTTCCAGCTTCATGTTGGTGATCTTGAAACCGTCGCCCACCTTCTCGATGCGGCAGGTGGCGCTGGTGCTGATCCGGGTGGCCGGCGTTCCCGCCTGCTCCAGCCCGAGTGCCAGCGCCATGCTGAAACAGGCCGCGTGCGCCGCTGCAATCAGTTCCTCGGGGTTGGTGCCCGGGGTGTCACCGAATCGGGTGGCGAAGCTGTAGTCACCTTTGAAAGCGCCGCTCTTGGCCTGGAAGTGGCCCTTGCCGTCCTTGAGTCCGCCTTCCCACTGCGCGCTGGCTGTACTGCTTGGCATTGGAACTCCTGAATTAGAGGCTGGTGGAGTGTAGTTGGGGAGGCGGGAAGACGGGAGGACGGGAAGTGGGAAGACGGTCGTGGGTCGTGGGTCGTGGGTCGTGGGACGTGGGAAGCGGGAAGCGAGAAGCGGGGACGGGGGGTGCCGCGTCGTCATCCCGAGCGAGCGCAGCGAGTCGAGGGATCTTGTCCGGCGCGGCCTGGCGGCCGCAGCGCGGTGACAGCTCGGCGACACGTCCGCAGGACGGCCCGCCCGCCTGGCCTTCAGTGCGACCCCACCCGGCCCGGGTGCTCGGCCAGGGGTTTGGCCGGTATACAAGTACTTGTATACCCCCGAAAGGGGCCGCCCGAGGTACCGTCCCCGGGGGGGCCGGTCACCAGTAGGGCAGGGAGATCCCTCGACTCGCTGCGCTCGCTCGGGATGGCGGCGGTCCGTCCGGTCCGCCCGTCCTCCGTTCTCGGCCGCTCTCGGCGCTCAAGCGCCGGCTCGGCCACCTGCGCTAAAGCGCTCCCGGAGCCGTCCGCCGGATCCGCTTCAGCATAGCTGCCGAGCCCCCACTCGAGAGCCGAGCACCGTCCTCCCGTCTTCCCGTCTTCCCGTCCACTGTCCGCCTGTCCGTCAGTCCGCCAGTCCGCCCGTCCGTCAGTCCGTTAGCCCGTCTGCCCGCCCCGTCCGATTGGCATCCAGCCAGAATCCGCTGATGTGCGACAGGACTTGGGCAAACGCCTCGTATTTTATCGGCTTATGTACGAAGCCGTTGGCGCCGAGCTGGTAGCTGCGGGTGATTTCGGCGGGGTCGGCGGAGGAACTCAGGATCACGACCGGCAGCATGGCGGTGCGCGGATGGCGGCGCAGTTCGGTGAGGATCTCCCAGCCGGGGCGTCCGGGGAGCCGAAGGCCGAGCAGTATCAGCTTGGGAAGCGAAGGAAGGGGGCGCTGCTGGTAGGCCCCGCGGCCGAGCAGAAAGTCGAGTGCTTCTTCGCCATCGTGGGCCACCCCGATCCGGGCGCCGGCACCGCCGCGCGCCAGAGTGCGCAGCGTCAGTTCGACTTCGGCACCGCTGTCTTCTACCAGAAGAAGATCGAGCGGCGCGCGCAGCAACTCCGCCACGGTTACCAGATCGAGTCGGCCGGTTCGACGGGTTGACGTGCCATGATCGGCGGGGCGCCCAGTGTCATCGAAATCACCGCGCCGTGGCCGGGCTCCGCCTGGGCCCACACCCGGCCGCCATGTTTCTGCGCAATGCGCTTAACCATTGCCAGGCCGATGCCGAGCCCTTCGTACTCTTCGGCCGGGTGGAGCCGCTGGAACGGCTCAAACAGCGCGCCGGCGTGGCTCATCCGGAATCCGGCGCCGTTGTCCTCTACCGCAATGCCGGCCTGTCCATCCGTCAGCAGGGGCCGCACCCGGATGCAGGCGTCCCTCGTGTGGCGGGTAAACTTGACCGCGTTGTCGAGCAGGTGGTGGAGTGCCAGGCCGACCAGCGCCGGGTCGCAGTTCACCACCGGCAGCTCTTCCAGTTCCCATCCGATCGCACGTCCCTCCAACGCCGGCTCGAGTTCGTTGAGCACGTCCTGAACCAGTTCGTTCAGCTCAGTGGGGCGTCGAACCAGATCCTGCCGTCCCACCCGAACAAGACGCAAAAGCTGGTCGATGATGCCACCCAACTCGCGCGCGCCGTCGCGAACCCGCTCCGCATAGTGGCGAGCACCCGACGGGAGATCGGGGCCGTGCTCGTCGAGGAGGAGTTCGGTGAAGCCGTCGAGATGCCGGAGCGGGCCGCGAACGTCATGTGCCAGCGCGCCGATAACGGTGTCGAACTCGGAGGTGAGCTCACCCAGCGCCTCGCGCCGTTCGGCCACCCGCCGCTCCAGCTCGGCGGTGCGCCGAGTCAGCTCTTCGCGAAGGCGGGTGTGTTGCAGTGCTACCGCCAGCGGCATCGCAATTTCCACCGCGATGTCACGGTGCTCCGGCTCGAACGACGCCGGCTCAGCGCGTCCCAGGTTCAGTTCGCCGATGACTTCGCCTTCAACGAGGAGAGGCACCGACAGCACACTCCGAATGCCATCGCTGGCGAGCTGCTGGAGGAATGGCGGCAGCGACTCGATCGACCCGAGATCCTCGAGATAGCGAACGGCGCCGCGCCGGAGCGTCTCGGTGGCGGAAAAGCGGCTGAGCGGCAGCCGGCCCACGGGAATCGGCGAGCCATCGGCCAGCCCGGCGAGAAACTCCGCCTCGCCGCGCTGAAAATCGAACAGCATCACCGTTGCGCGATGGCTCGGCACCAGCCGCCGCAGGCGAGCCACGGCCGCGCGCCCCACCTCAGCGGGAGATTGCGCACTCAGAATCGCCTGATCCAGGTCGTTCAGCGCGCGGAGCCGCTCGGCCGAGCGCTGGAGCCGCTCTTCGGCCCGCTTGCGGTCGGTGATGTCGGTGACCAGCGCAACCGTCCCCACAAAAGCGCCGCGGCGGTCGAGGATCGGGCTGGTAGAGACGATGGTCCAGACCTCTCCCCCCTGTTTGCGCCAGAACCGGAGGTCGAGGCGCCCCGCCGCCGCGTTGGGCTGAGCGAATACCTGCTGCGCAGCGCCGCGCGCCGTCGGATCGACGAATTCCAGGAGCGGGCGGCCCAGCATGGCGCCATCCGACTGGCCCAGCAGCTCCAGCAATCGCTGGTTGACGTACGTCGTGACACCGCGTTCGTCCAGCACCCAGATTCCCTCCTGGGCCGCGTCGACCAGTTGTTTGAAACGCTGCTCGCTGTCCTGCAGTGCCCGGGTCCGCTCTTCCAGCCGACGCTGTCGTCCTTCGTAGGCAGCGGCATGCCCCAGCAGCGTCGAGGCCAGACTGGACAGGAGCCCCAGTGCGCGCGCGTCCCGTTCACCAAACGCGCCGGCTGGTCCCGCCACCACCTTGAGCACGCCGATCGATTCCTGGAGCTGCCCGATCGGCACCACCAGCAGCGAACGAAGACCGAACGGCATGCAGGCGGCGCGATCCACCCGGGTGTCGACGGCGGCATCGTCGGTTCGCTGTGGCTGGCCGGTGCGCAGGGCCAGTCCGCTGAGACTGGCGTCGAGCGAGACGCGGGGTACGACCGTTCCGTCCCCGGCGATCGCCCGGAACCCGTCACCGTCGACCACCTCGATCGAGGCTCCATCGGCACCGGTGAGCTCGCGGCCCCGCTGCACCATCACCCGGCGGATTGCATCGGAATCGAGCCCTACGGCCGCGACCGCCTGCTGAACATCGAGGATGGCGCTGAAGAGCGCGGCGTCGTGTCGGGCATCTTCTTCGGCCTGCCTGATGGACGTGACGTCCCGCTCGGCGGCGGTCCATCCGTCCACCCGGCCGGCGGCATCCCGCCGAGGCAGCCAGCGGGCGACGATGTGGCGGATGGTGTTGTCGGGAAGCAGGACTCGATAACTGGCCGAAACCAGGCCTCCGCCGTCCGTGAGCGCCTGAACCAGGTCGGCGCGGTCATCGGGATGGATGTAGTCGAGGAAAGGTGCCGCGGCGAGGGAATCGATGGAGCGGCCGGCGATCTGAGCGAGCGCGGGGGTGGCGAACCGGAGGCGGCCGTCGGAATCGTATTCGGTAAAGGCCTCGTCGGCCGCCGCGGCGATCGCATCGGCGCGCTGCTTGAGCTCGCCGGCGCGGGCCTGGATCCGCCTCCGGCCAACGCGGCCCCGCCAAAGCAGGAGCACCCCCGCGGCCAGGAGGACTGCCACTACGAGGGCGAAGACGACAGGACTGTTCACGAACAGCAGACGGGGCGGCGACGACGCACGGCGGAACCCCTGGAGCGCCGGAGGGAGCGGCTGAGACCAACTGAGTGACACAAGATAGAACCGACAGTGGTCTTCCCGCCAGAGCCGTCGGCCTCTAATCTTCTCGCATGGCCTTCCTCGACTCGCGGCAGCAGCGGGCAGCCTTCCTGATCCTGGTGCTCGGCGTCGGGTTGGTCATGGCGCTCTGGCCATTCAGCAGCGGGCTGGTGGGCGCACCGGTGCTGTACATCATCTTTGCGCCGCTCCATCGGTGGCTGACGCGATGGGTGCCCAACCGGCCGGCGGCATTGATCGTCATTGCCATCGCACTGGTACTGATCCTGGGGCCGGGGCTCTCGTTCATCGGACTGCTCGCCTCCGAGGCGCAGGCACTGGCCAACGGCGTCATCCAGAGCCCGCTGCTCACCCGGATTGCAGAGCTTCGAATCGGCCCGTATGACGTGGGTGACCAGATCGCGGGCGCCGGCGAACGGCTGGCCGCCTGGATCGGCACCAGCGCGTTCGGGCTGATCGGCACCGCCACCCGTCTGGCGATCCAACTCACCATCGCATTCTTCGGCCTGTACTATCTGCTCTGTGAGCCGGAGCGGGTGTGGCACGGGATTCGTCCGTTCATCCCATTCACGACCCGCAACACCGAGCTGCTCCGGAAGCGCTTCAAGGACGTCACGGTCTCCACCTTGATTGGTACCTTCGCGACCGCGGTGGTGCAGGGCGGCCTGGTGGCGGCGGGATTCTGGGCGGTGGGATTGTCCAACGTGATCCTCTGGGGCGCGATGACGGTGATCTTCGCGATCCTGCCGGTGGTAGGGAGCGGCGTGGTGTGGGGCCCCGGCGCGATTTCACTGGCGCTCGATCATCGATGGGCCGCTGCCATCGGACTGGCACTCTGGGGCGTCCTGGTCATCGGCAACGTCGACAACCTGATCCGGCCGTATGTCTTCCGCCGCTACGCCCGGATCCATCCGTTCGTTACCGTGATCGGCGCCTTCGCCGGGATTGGCTACTTCGGATTGATGGGAATTCTGGTGGGGCCGCTGGCCATTTCCTACTTTTTTGAGTTGATTCGGATGTATCGTCAGGAATATCTCGATCCGGAAGCCAACGCCGAAGTCGAACTGGTCCTTCCCGATGGTATGGAACGAGCGAGTCCTGCCAATGAACCTGTGGCGGAGGAGGGAACCCGCGGATGAACACCGAGGTGCATCGGATCGCCGATCAATTGCGTCGCGCCACCGAAGGCGACGCCTGGCACGGGCCGTCGCTCAAGGTGCTGCTCACAGGACTTGCCGCTGAGCAGGCGGCTCGGCGTCCGCCGGCAGCGGCGCATTCAATCTGGGAAACTCTGCTTCATATTTCGGCGTGGGAATCGGCGGTGCGCCGCCGGCTGGCCGGCACGGCGGTGACGCTTACAACCGAAGAGGACTGGCCTCCGATCACCGACACCAGCGAAGCCGCCTGGGCTCGGGCGCAGTCAGACGTGGCCAAAGCGCGAGACGAACTGGTCCGTGCCATCGAATCACTGTCGGATGAAGATCTTACCGGTCCGGTTCCCGAGAAGCCCTACAACGTCTACGTGATGCTCCACGGCGTCATCCAGCACGACTGCTACCATACAGGACAGATCGCGCTGCTCCGCCGCCTGACCAATGCGTAACCCACGCCCCACGCCCCACGCCCCACATCTCACGACCCACGACCCACGACCCACGTCTCACGACCCCTTTCCCGTTTCCCGCTTCCCGCTTCTCCCTTTCCAATACCAGAACACCGGAATGCCCACCGCCAGCAGCAGCGTGCCGCGGAGCGCGTTGGCCGGATTCGACACGATCGAGCCGATCATCACGTACGCGGCAGCGGCAATGAACAGCAGCGGCGGCCAGGGATAGCCGGGCACGCGGAAGCCCGGCGCTGCGGGGTCGGTGCGATCGCGATATCGAAAAACCATCAGCGCCGCCGCGTTCAGCGCAAAGAAAATCCAGTCGCCGAACACGACATAATCCAGCAGCTGGCCGTAGGTACCGATCAACGTGAGCAGAACTGCCCAGGCGGCCTGGAAGCCAAGCGCAAAGGCCGGAGTCCGGTAGCGGGGGTGCAGACGCGCGAGCTGAGGGAAGAACAATCCATCGGCGGCCATCGTCTGGTAGACTCGCGGTGATACCAGAATCACCAGATTGAGAAACCCAAACGTCGAAACCGCGATCCCGGCGGAGATGACCGTCGCGCCGGTGGGGCCCAGCACTCGCCGCATCACGTCGGCGGCGGGAGCGGCGCTGGCGGCGAGACCGCCGGCACCGAGCACCCGGAGATAGGTGATGTTGGCGAAGACGTAGGCAAGCACCACCCCGATGACGCCGATCACCAGCGCCCGCGGCAGGTTTCGCTCGGGCTCGATCAGCTCCTCGGCCACGAAGTTGGTCTGCTGCCATCCACCGTACGCAAAGAGCACCGGCACCAGCGCCGCACCCATCGCGAGCACCAGCGCGCCACCGGTCGGCGCGGCGCTTCCGCCGGTGGGGAGACCGCTCGTCACCAGTGCCAGTCCCGCAATCACCAGCGCAGCGATCGCGGCGAGTTTGAGGACGGTGAACGCATTCTGGACGATGGCGCCGGGTTTGACTCCGAAATAATTCACCAGCGACAGGAAGAGAGTGGCGCCGACTGCCAGCGGCACGGTGAGCGACGGCGCCAACCCGAACAGCGCTACGGTGTAGCGCGCGAAGGTTACCGACACCGCCGCGATGGCGCCGGTCGCCATCACCAGCAGCAGCGCCCAGGCGTAGAGGAATGCGATCAGCGGTCCGAAGGCGTCGCGCAGATAGACGTAGCCGCCGCCGGCCCGCGGGCGCCGAGCTCCCAGCTCTGCAAAGACGAACGCTCCCAGCAGCGCGACGGCGCCGCCCAGCACCCAGGCGGCCAGCGTCAGCCCCGGCGTTCCCACCCGCTGAGCTACGATGGCTGGGTTGAGGAAGATCCCCGATCCGATGATCCCGCCGATCACCAGCATCGTTCCGGAGAAAAGCCCCAGGCGGCGGGCATACTGAACGGTGGGCGTGATCACACCGCCGGCGGAGGGCTGGGGAGCGTCCGATTTGGTCTGGGGCATCGGAAGAAGTTAGCGAGCCCGCTACTATTCGCCACCGATGAATCGACCCGATGCGTCTTCGTGGCGGATTGCGCTGGCGTTTGCGGCCATCTACCTGATCTGGGGCTCCACCTATCTGGCGATTCGGGTGGGGCTCGAAACTTTGCCGCCGCTGCTGATGGCCAGCAGCCGCTTCTTCGTTGCCGGCACCCTCCTGTATGCCTACGCGCGCTATCGTGGTGCTCGGCACCCGACCGGCCGGGAGTGGCGCGCCGCCGCCGTGCTGGGAGTGCTGCTGCTGGCCTGCGGCACCGGTGGTGTCACCTGGTCGGAACAGCGGGTCCCCAGCGGACTGGCCGCGCTGATGGTGGCAATCGTGCCGGTCTGGACGGTGCTGGTAGACTGGGTGCGTCGCGGCGGCTCCCGGCCATCGGCTCAGGTAACGATCGGACTCGTGATCGGGTTTGTCGGCGTGCTGATTCTGATCGCGCCCACCCACCTGGCCGGCAGCAAGCCGATCGACCCGGTGGGCGCCGGCGTGCTGCTGATGGGTACACTGATCTGGTCGATCGGAACCGTGAGCGCGCCGCGAATGCCGCTGCCGGAGGCGCCGCTGATCGGGGCAGCCGTCGAGATGCTGGCCGGCGGTGCCGCCTTACTCGTTGTTGGCGTGCTGGGCGGTGAGCTGGGCCGGATTCACCCGGACGCGATCTCGCTCAGGTCGATCATCGCGTGGGGCTATCTCATCGTGTTCGGCTCGGTGATCGCGTTCAGCG
>DASSTY010000235.1:0-10414 GCA_035707585.1 Gemmatimonadales bacterium | reverse complement strand
GGCCAAGAAGGCGGTTGAGAAAGGGCTTCAGCGCAAACCGTGGGTCAAGACCTCCCTCGCGCCGGGCTCCAAGGCGGTCACCGAATATTACGACAAGGCCGGCCTCACTCCCTATCTGGAAAAACTCGGCTTCAATCTGGTCGGGTACGGCTGCACCACCTGTATCGGCAATTCCGGCCCGCTGCCCGAAGAAATCTCCCAGCGAATTCAGCAGGACAACCTGGTCGTGTGCTCGGCGCTCTCCGGCAACCGGAACTTCGAAGGGCGGATTCATTCCGAAGTACGGGCCAATTACCTGATGAGCCCGCCGCTGGTGGTGGCATTCGCGCTGGCGGGGCGAATCGATGTTGATATGTACAACGAACCGCTGGGACGGGATCAGGACGGCAAGCCCGTCTTCCTGGCCGACATCTGGCCCACCCAGCAGGAAATCGAGCAGACGATCCAGCAGTCGATCAAGTCCGAGATGTATCGCCACACCTATTCGCACGTGTTCGACGGCGATGAGCGCTGGAAGACCCTGCCGGTGCCCGCGGGCGATCGGTTCGAGTGGGACCCCGCATCCACCTACGTGCGGCAGCCCACCTATTTCGTCGACATGCCGAGCAAGGCGCCCGAAACCGTCGAAGAAATTTCCGGGGCCCGCGCCATTGCGCTGCTGGGCGACAGCATCACCACCGACCACATCTCTCCGGCCGGCGCCATCAAGCGCGATTCGCCGGCGGGACGCTATCTGATGGAGCAGGGAGTCGAGCCCAGGGATTTCAACTCCTACGGGTCACGCCGGGGCAATCATGAGGTGATGGTCCGCGGTACCTTCGCCAACGTGCGGATCCGGAACCAGCTTGCGCCGGGCACCGAAGGGGGATTCACTACCTATCTCCCGACCGGCGAAGTGATGTCGATCTACGATGCCTCGGTGCGGTACGCCCAGGACGGCACGCCGCTGGTGGTTGTCGCCGGGAAGGAATACGGATCCGGCTCCAGCCGCGATTGGGCCGCCAAAGGGCCATACCTCCAGGGCATCAAGGCCGTCATCGCCGAAAGCTACGAGCGGATTCACCGCTCCAACCTGGTGGGAATGGGCATCCTGCCGCTGCAGTTCCTGGCGGGGCAGTCGGCCGCTTCACTCGGGCTCACGGGGCGCGAGGTGTTCGATATCCGGGGAATCACCGAGGCGATTCGGACCAAGTTCGCCAACGGGCGGGAGGTGGAGGTCACCGCTACGCGCGATGATGGTACCACCGTTCAATTCAAGGCGGTGATCCGGATCGACACGCCGCAAGAAGTCCATTATTACCGGAATGGCGGCATCCTGCAGTACGTCCTTCGCCAACTGCTCCACGGACGGCAGACTCCTCGTCCGCTGGCGGGAGGTCTGGCCGGCGGGAGCCAGGTGGCGCCGGATGTTACCGCTGCCAACGCGGTGGTCGACAAGGACTCGATGGACTCCTTCCCGGCCAGCGATCCGCCGGCCTACTGATCAGGTTTGCGGGCGGGTTGTGCCCGCCCGCAACCCCGCTCGTTTAGAACAGCACTTCCACAGATCCGCTTACCGACCTGGGCTGGCCCGGCACGATGAACCCGCCGGCCCGGAGTTCGGGATAAGTCTGGTTCAGCAGATTGTGCACCCCCAAACTCAACCGGTAGCGGTCGATCAGCGTGCTGGCCGACGCGTGCAGCAGCGCGTAGGCCGGCAACTCCACCCCCGGCTCGTCGAACGGGGTGTACGGCCCTACCACGTTGGTCATGACACTCACCTGCCAGGGGTGAGCAATCGGTTCGTAGGTCAACGAAGCGGAGCCGACGTACTTGGCGGTGTTGAATACCCGAGCGCCGCTCAGCGTGTCGCCGTCTTCGCTCACCAGGTGCTGATACTTGGCGTCGTTGAAGGTCCAATCGGCCTTGAGGAGCAGTGGCGTAGCCAGGTGGGTCGTCAGCTGCAGCTCGACGCCCTGACGGCGGCTGGCGCCCCCGCTGGTCGATTCCAGCGTGATCGGATTGAAGGTCTGCTCGTTGCTGACATCCATCCGGAAGAACGCCGCGCTGGCACTGAAATGCGGGATGTCCACCTTGATGCCGGTTTCGTACGCCCACTCGGTAATCAGCGGAAGCCCCGGTTCCGTCAGCACGCCGTCGGTCGACCGGAAACCGCGCGACACGTTGACGTAGAGATCGGCCGCGCGGTGAAGGTGATAGAGCACACCCACCTTCGGCGAGACTACGCCGTGGGTATGGCTCACCGCGTTGAGGACATCGTCGCCGTCATCGGTGGTGCAGATGCCATCGGGCAGCGGGCTGCAGCGGGTATTGAGAAGATCGTAACGGGCACCGGCCTGCACCCGCAGATGTCGTCCCAGATCGGTGAGCGATTGAACGAACAGCGCTCCCGACGCCTGCCGACCGATGACGCGAACCTGCGGATCGCCCTGACGTTCGCGCGCGGCGGTGAGCCAATTGCCGTAATTGGCGTGATCCCAGCGTCCCTCCGCACCGGCGGTGATCTGCCCGCGGGAATGGGCCCAGGTGAGCGCACTGGTCAGGCCGAAACCGTAGCGCCAATCGCGCTCCTCGGTCTGGCTGCCGGTTCCCTCTTCCTCGCCGCCTTCCGGCGGCGTGGTGAGAAAAAGCTGCCAGTGGCTCTGCGTGGCGTACACGGTAGAGCGCCAGACCAGACTGGGTGAGGGAATCACCCGGAGGCTGAGCCGCTCCTGCGCCCGCCGCTTGAAGCCGCCGTCGGTCCGGTCGGACACCTGCTGGAAATCACGGTCATTGTACTGGTCGACGGTGAGGAATCCCGGAGAATCCCAGTCGGAGCCGTACAGCTCGGCGCCGGCATCGAGCGACACCCGATCGGAAAGATCGCGCACGTACCGGGCGTGACCCTGACCCAGCCAGTAGCCGCTGTTCCGCCGCCAGCCATCCTCGCGCAGTCCCCGCACTCCGAACACGGCGCTGGAATGATCGTGAGTCCAGCCGGTCATCATCGAGCCGCCGATGCGGCCCCACGATCCGGCCGAGAGCCGGGCATCGCTGCCCGTCATCCGCTCCAGGGTGCGCACGTTCACTACGCCGGCCATGGCGAAGTTGCCGTACAGCGCACTGACCGGCCCCTTCAGCACATCCACGTCGCTGACCGCTTCGGGGAAGAGGACGTACCAGTCGTTGTAGCCTTCCGCGTGGCCGTTCACCGGCTCGTTGATCGGCACCCCGTCGATCCAGAGCGCCAGATCGGTCGAGTGGTCGGAACTGAATCCGCGCACCGACGCATCCGAGGCAAAACCGGGTCCCTGACCCTGATCATGAACTTCGATCCCCGCCGTTTCGCGGAGCAGCTGGTAGGTGTTGGGTGCCGGCGTCTGGCGAATCGTCGCCGCGGTCACCCGGGTGGCACTGGACGGCTCTTCGCGCCTGGCATGCTGGGTGGTAACGGTGATCTCCTGCAGTTGCACCGGCGTGCGAGTCAGAGTGTCGCCGTGCTGGTGCATTGCCGAGTCGGGCTGCTGAGCCGCGGCGAGTGCCGGCACCGCCAGCATCGCGACGGCCGCGAACAGAAAGCGCATTGCATTCTCCACGCGAAAGGACCCCGACGGGAATACCGGTCCGCATCGGGTTGATGTCGAGTTGAACTGATTCAGGCGTGGAGTGAGGGCGGGCCGTGCGCGAAGGGCAGACGATGCGAGAGTGGAGCGAGGGCGACCTGTTCAGATCGGGCCTGTGAATACTCCGGCGCCGTCCCGGTGATCGGGACGATCGGCGCGGGTGCTTCGGCCAGCGGTGGCAGAGCGGTGGTGCACGGCGCCACGCAGCCGAAACAGCAATCGTCGGCGGGGGGTGCCGATTGCCGGGAGTGGTGCTCCATGGAATGGCCCTGGCCCATAGCCATCGCCGCCGTCATTGCGGGGATGGCGGCGACCAGACCCAGCGCCAACGCTGCCGCCAGCAGAGGGCGGAGCCGGTGGAGCAACCGATTCAGCATGGCGGAGGAATAGTCGTGACCGGGGCGGCGGTCAAGCGACGGGGGCGATCAGGGTGCGGCGAGGGTGAAGTTCACCACTGCCTGGTAGTCGCCGGGGATGTCGCGCAGAAAATCCCAATGGGTGCGGAAATAGATCGGCCCAACGGTGAGCCCGGGCCCTCCCGAACCGAACGCCGCCGGCGTGCCGAGCGTATTGGTGTAGCTCCCGGCGGTGGTGCCCCACGCCAGGTCGCTCAGCGGTTTGGCGGGGTCTGCCAGTGAGCCGGTGTAGGTGAATTGCGTACCCATTCCGTCCACAGTGAGCTGCCAGGCGCGGTTGGCCTTCACCGTGACGCCGGGCCCGGTGGCATCGCGGTAACCGGCGGTAAAATCGGCGGCCGTAGGTGTGCCGAGATCGGTGATATCGGTGCTGAGACTGAGCCGAAGCACCTGCGCCACCGGCATCGCGATGGTGAGCGTACAGGAGTCTCCGCTGGAGCACTGCGCCATCGCCGGCGAGGGCCACAGCAGCGCAGCGGCGAGCACCGCGGCCGCCAGTCGGAACCAGCGCGGCAAGTGCTTCACGGCGCGGGGGCGCGCCTCATGGTGAAGCTTCCCGACGCGGCGCCGGGATCGGATCCTTCGACCCAGGTGCCGGTAACGGAATCGCCCGCCAGCGTGCCAAAGTGCTGGCTTGCGGTGGCGTCGAGAAAGGCGTCGAATTGAACCGACTTGGCGTCGAGCATCTGTCCATGCACCGGGCCGGCCACGCGATCGGTGGCCCCGTTCTGATCCTGCTCCAACAGGTCGATCGTGCCGTCGAAGGTGCCGCACTCTCCCGCCTGCAGCACCAGGGTCCCGCCCAGGGTGATCGGCTCCGGGCTGGTGGCGGTGCCCTGGTACTGCCAGGTGCCGCTCAGGCCGGGGATGTTGACGCAGGGCTGGTCGGGTGTGCTGGCGCACCCGGCGAGCGCGACGGTTCCGGCCAGGAGCAGCGTCGCTGTGCAGCGAGCGAAAGGAGCAATCATGGCTGCGTATCGGTGTTGGAGTCGGGAGTGATGGTGTGGAACCGGATCGGCCGGGCATGCAGCTCGATCCGGATCGGCGCGACGCTTCCGGTTCCAACCACGAAAGTCGGCGCAGCGCCTTCCATCCGCAACGGCTCGGTCAGATCGGCCAGATCGAGATCCACGGTGTAACGGCCCGGCGGGAGTGCGTCGAACATGGCGCGGCCGGGCTGGTCTGCCCGGGCCACCCAGGTACGGCCCAGGCTGTCGTGCGCCATCACGATCACCCGGCTCAGTTCGGCCGCCGGCACACGCGCGGAATCCTCTGGCGCCACGCTGAACTCCACGGTCACCGTCGCGACGCCCAGCACCGCGATGCTGCCGTGCGCATCGGGCCCGCTGCTGCTGGCGATCATGCCGGCGGGCAGCGAACGTGCATCGAGCATCGGCGCACTATTGCTCGAACCGCTGAATGAGTAGGAGCCGTCCTTCCGAGTCACCGCCGTTTCGGGGCCGCGATGCACCACCAGTCCCGCCAGACCGGTTTCACCGGGATCCCGCAGCCCGTTGCCGTTGCGGTCCTGGTATACCATGCCATGGAATGTCTGGTTGATTGGCCGGGGAAGCCGGGTGGCGTGCTCCAGCTTGATCGCAACGATCCAGCCGCGCCGGCCGTTCGCGCCAATGAAAAACGGATTGCGCTCGGCAGAAAGAGACAGCGACAGACCCATGGCCAGATCGGTGGTGATCCCGGCGCTGAGCGCGGTCGCGCCGGCGCGCTCGCCGAACCAGGTGTAGCGATCGATGCCGGCGCTGATGTAGACCGGCGCGCCGGCCATCCGCGCCACCGGGATCCGCTCGCCACGAATCCCGAACTCTCCCTGCAGCGGAAACTGCCCCACCGACTGGCCGCTTCGGTCGAGCCGCGCAGTCGCCTCGATGGTACCGCGAAGACCGTTCATGCCGAGCGCCGCCCGGAGGCCCGAGCGAGGAGCGCTCGCGGCGAATGGGGTGCCATCGGGGACAGTGATGGTGCGGGTGGTCTGGCCGATCGATGCGGCGCCGTCGGCATACCAGATACCCCGCCGTAGCCGGAGCGAGGCAGTGAGCTCCGACTCGCCGGTTCCAAACCCGCCGGCCGCTGCATCGGCCTCAAAGTCGGAGTGGCGCCAGTCGAGACCGAGGGTGGTCGTCTGCGATGCCTGGAAGTGACTGCTCAAGGCCCAGCCATTGGTTGCCAGCCTGCCAAGCGAAGCGCGGCCGTCGTCGCGGCTGCGCCAGAGGCTGCCGTTCACGGCGACGCGCTGCGACAGTACCCGGCTTCCGCTCAGCAGCAGATCGTTGGTGGCGCGGGCAAACGCCCCGCTGCCGCCAGGCGCGTGAGTGAGCCGGAGCCGAATCGCATCGCGTGAGGTGCGGCGTTCATAACTGGTGGCCCACCCGAAACCGCTTCCGCCGGTGTAACCTCGCCGAGCCAGCTCGGCGGAGAGCACGCCGTCGAGGATTTCGGGGGAGCGAGCTCCCAGTGCCACCGCATCGAGCTGCCGGCCGCCTTCGCTCGCCTCGACCAGGTGCGTGACGGTGGTCGTCACCTCCGCCGGTCCGACCGGTGCGGTGACCTGGGCGCCGAAGAGCGATCCCGAATCGGCAACGCCGCCCAGCTCCGGGCGCGCGGCGAGTACACTGGCCCGCAGCTTCCCTCGCTGCACCGATCCCGACACACCGGTCCCCGCCGCATTCACGCCGCTCAGGTCGGAAAAGCTCGCCCCGGTCAGCCCGAAGCCGGCCTGCCAGTGCGGCGACATCAGGCGAAGACTGGGTGGCGCGGCGTAGATCCCCGCCAGCGAAAAGCCGTAGCCGCTGAGACCGGCATTGTGACCCAGCGTGCTGGCGCGGGCGTAGAGCTGGATCTGATCCGAAATCGGGCCCTGCGCATTGAAGCTGAGTGCCGCGCGGGTGGCACCCCATGGGCCGGTCACGGTGGCGGCGCCGACGGTCAGGAGAGGGCCGTCCGATGCAGTGGCGGTGCCGTCTCGCGAAAGCACCTGGAGCGAGATGGCAGCGCTCGCCACCACCCGGCCCTGCGATTCAGCCAGGAGTCGAACTGCTTCGCTGCCGGTGGCGGCGGATTCCGGTACCCGTAAACGAAGCTGCCGCTCCAACTGTCCGTGGATCGGCAGCTCGATCTGCTCGCCCGGCAGCGGCTCCAGAACCTCCCATCCCGGCGGGGTCACGGCGCGCACTGTCACGGTATCCACCGCATTTCCCGCGTTGATGATCCGATATCTCACCGCGGTGATGTCGCCGGCTTTGACTGCGCGGAGCGTTTCGTCGATGGTGATTTCGATCTGCTGAATCGGTGCGACGCTGACCATGATCGGGACTTCGACTTCTCTGCCGTTCTCGTCGCGGAAGCGCACCGCCGCTACCGAGAGATCGCCGGCGCGCGCACGGGCCGGTACCGCCACGGTCAGCAGCAGCGCCCGCGACCCTGCGTTCGGCTGCAGCTCGCCCGATCGCGCGCCGAGCACCGGGGCGATTCCGTTGGTGGCGATCCGGAACGAAACGGTGTGGCTGTTGGCGAGCTCCGCGGGGACCGGCACGCGGACCACCTGAAACGACCGCGGCGCTCCGCGTACCATGACCGGAGCCGCCGTCGCAACCGGTGGTGCGGGCCGAGCCGTGTCGGCGGCGTCGCGCACCAGCGCGATCCGCGCCGGCCGCGCGGCCGACTGCGCCGCGGCGCTCGCCGGCAGCAGCACGCCAGCCGCGAGCAGCAGGATGGAGCGGCGCGCCCGCATCATCGCGGATCCCGGATGAAGGTCAACACCAGATCCTGCTCATACGGGCTGCTAGTGCCGAGTCGGCCGGGAAACGGATAGGCGGCGTACGAGAGGTTGGCCACGCGAAACATCAGCGTCGCGCTGCAGTCGGCTTTCTTCCCGGTGGTGAGGATCGGTCCGGCCGATACGTCGCGCCAGGTGCCCAGGGCGGCGTTATCACAGTCGGGGCTGGCACCGATCACCTGCACTTCGAGAGTGAGCGGCTGGCCTTGCGGGTTGCCGCCATAAGTTGCCAGCAGACTGCAGCCGGTCGGTCCGCCGCCGGGCGGGCAGGTTGCCGAAATGGACACGGTCTCTGTCGGACCAGATACGGTCGCGTCATAATCCGGCTCGGTCAGGGCGGGGACGCTGAGGAGCCAGCCGCCGCTCATTGTGAGCGTCTGGGCGGGGAGCGCACCGGCCACCAGCAACAGCAGCGAGGCTGTTGCCACCACCCGACTCAACCCAACCATCCGGTGCTCCCGCCGCATCTTCAGGGAACCTGGTATTCGACCTGGGCGGCGGCGATGTCATCGCCGCCGTAATCGAAGAGCGCCAACGCGACGTAGCGACCCGGCGCGAGCGCCGGCGCCACTGCGCTCACCCGCGCGCTGGCGCCGGGCAGTGCGTATGCGTCGGGGAGAGAGACCCTCTCCGCTACCGAGTTGTCGGGGCGGCGGAATTCGACCGATCCGTGGGCGACGACGTGGCGTTCGCCGGTATTCTGGAACACCGCTTCGATCCGCGGGCGCCCCGAGTCAGCAGCGGCTGTCGAAGGTGCCACCGTGAGGTCGGCAACGGCCCCCTCGCTGTGCAGCGCCGCAGTGCCCGCATAGACCTTGACCGCCGTCCGCAGCACGTACAGCAGCGAGCGTCCGTGCACCATCCGGGGCTGGGTGGTTTCCACGATGGCTGCATTCCAGCACTCACGATCGGTGATGGCGGAGTCGAGTGTTACCCGAACGGTCTGGCTGGCCCCGGGCGCGAGCTGCATGCTGGCCGGAAAGATCTTCAGCGCACTTCCACAGCTTCCCTTGACGGTCCCAGCCGGATACCAGCGGTTGGTGCCGTCTTCGGCCCGGTCCCAATCCTCGATCCGGATCAGCGCCTGAACCGGCTTCTCTCCCTCGTTCTTGACCGAGAAGAGGCCGATGCGCTGGCTGGCCGATTGGGGATTGAGCAGGAGTTCGACATGGTCAACCGCCAATTGTGCGGAAGCCGGCGGAGCAATCAGCGTGGCGAGTCCGCCGGCGATCGCGAGGATAGTAAGGCGTGAGCCCCGGGTCGCACGCCGAAACGCGCGCCCGAGGCCCCTACCGAAGACGCCCTGGCTCACGGGGTCGTCAGAGTGAAGTCGAGTGCCACCGTGTAGTCACCCGGAACGTCGGAAGCGATATCCCAGTTGGTGCGGAAGAAGATCTGCTGGAGATCATCCGCAGTCGGGTTACCGCTCATCAGCGTGGCCGACGCGCTGGCATCGTTGGTATAGGTGCCGGCAGCGGTGCCCCACTGAAGATCGCTCACCGGCTTGGCCGGATCGGTCAGCGAACCGGAGTAGGTGAACTGCGACGCGGTGGTCGACACGGTGACATCGTACGGACGGTTCGAGGTGACGTGGACCGTCGGACCACCAGCGTCCTTGAAGCCGGCGGTATAGTCGGCAGCCAGCGGCGTGCCGAGGTCGGTGGAGCTGGTTCCCACGTCCATCAGCAGCACGTCATTGACGGTCGCGTGCGCGTTAACCGTGACGACGCAGCCAGACGTGTTACAACTGGTCTGCGCGGCGAGTGGTGCGGACGCCAGCAGCGCAACAGCGCCAACGGCGAGCGCGATACGAGTGCGAATCACAAAACCTCCTGGGGGGGAAGGGTACCGGTCGCCGATTTGGTCGCCGGATGGCCGGGGCTAGGACGAGAACCATGCCATCCGGACTCGCCAAGGAGGCCAAACCTCGCATTTGGCTATGCCGGTTTTTGTTCGGAGATGGTGTCTGGATTTCTGACGGGGTAGGGTGCTAACCGGTGACTTTGTAACGCTTTGTCGAGGTTTCCGACAGTCGATCGAACCCAGAAAACGAACACTTGAACGCAACGGTTTGACGTTGTTATGTCGCTCTACGACTACACATCTGTAGGTAGTCGGGCGGGGTCGCCTGAGAGGTGATGCGCGGAGTCGGTAGGCGCGGGCCGCGGGCGATTGACCGGAACGGTTGTGAGAGCAGTACGCCGGCTTGGCAATTCGCAACGCCGCGTTGCTCTCCGCCCCCACTCGAGCGATGGAGCAGCGGCAATGACGAGGCGATCAGTCGGATTGCAGAACCGGTACAGCTGGACCGTTCGGCTTGCGGCAGTGGGCGCACTCGGCCTCCTGGCGGTCATGCCGGCGAGGCTCGCTGCTCAGCAGCAGACCGTTCATCAGACGCTCGTGGTTCGCGCTCACGTGGCGCCGGTGAGTGAACTGGTCTCGGTCTCACCACTTCATCCCCATGGCGCCGGCGCCGATCAGTTCGCCCTGTCCGGCACGGTCGGCGTGCTGAGCAACCAGCCGTTCCGGCTGGAAGTGCGGCTGGTCAGCAGCCAGGCCGATGTTCGGGTGATGACGCTCGACGGCGGCGAGGCCCCGCTCAC
>DASSTY010000234.1:0-8642 GCA_035707585.1 Gemmatimonadales bacterium | reverse complement strand
CGGAGTGCGCCGTGAATTCCAGCGCCCGGCGGCCGGTTCGCATCGCGCCCAGCGTGCTGAGCGCCGACCTCGCGCGGCTGGCCGACGAGGTCAACGCCGCCGCGGCCGGCGGCGCCGACTGGATTCATGTCGACGTGATGGACGGCCGGTTCGTACCCAACCTGACCTTTGGCGCGCCGGTGATCCGGGCGCTTCGGCGAATTACCGATCTGCCGCTCGATGTGCACCTGATGGTGATGAACCCCGAGCACTTCATCGCCGAATACGCCGACGCCGGCGCCAGCCATTTCATTTTTCATCCCGAAGCCACTCTGCACGTGCAGCGCCAGCTCGCTGAGGTGCGGCGGGTTGGAATGAAGGCGGGGCTCGCGCTCAACCCGGCAACGCCGCTGGCGCACGTGGAAGAGGTATTGGATGATCTCGATCAGATTCTGGTGATGAGCGTCAACCCGGGATACGGCGGCCAGGAATATCTGGAACACGCCACCAGCAAGATTCACCGGCTCCGCGCTCTGCTCGATGCCGCCGGCTCCAACGCGGTGCTCGAAGTGGATGGCGGGATCGCGCCCGATACCATTCGCCGCGCCTGGGAAGCCGGCGCCGATACCTTCGTTGCGGGCACCGCCGTGTTCGGCACCGGCGATCCGGGGCGCGCCATCGAGACACTCCGGGCCCAGTGCACTCTCCCCGTTTGAGGCAGGAATGCGCAAGCAGTGGATAGTAGTCATCGCAATCCTGGTTATCGCCGCAGCGGCGGTTTTTGCACTGCTGCGGTTCGGCCCGCAGGTGGAGCAGATCGCGGTCGGCAAACCGGTGCCCGATTACCCGCTGGTCAAGGTCGGAACCACCGACACGCTCTCGCTCCGCGATCACTACAAGGGTGATGTCACTCTGGTAAATATCTGGGCCACGTGGTGCATTCCCTGCCGCACCGAAATGCCGGCGATGCAGGAGGCCTACGCGGCACTCAAGCCGGAGGGTTTTCACATCGCGGCGGTCAGCGTCGATCAGGGAAGCCCGAAGGAAGTCGAGCAGTTCGTCCGCGAAATGGGACTTACCTTCGATATCTACCAGGATCGCTCCACCGGAATCGAGCAGACCTATCAGACAACCGGAGTCCCCGAGAGCTTTCTGCTGGACCGAAAGGGCCGGCTCATCAAGCGGGTGATCGGCTCCCACGACTGGAACTCCACCGCCAACCGCGATCTGATCAAGCGTCTCCTGGCCGAGGGCTCCTGAACGGTGCGGCTGCCGGCGTGGATGACCCGGAACCTCCCGCTCAAACTGAGCTCGCTGGGGCTGGCGGTGATGTTCTGGCTGGTGGCCGAAGCCGAGGAGCCGGCCAGCCGCGCGGTTGATGTCGAGCTGGCGCTCCGGCCGCCTCCCGGCCGCACCATCGTGCGCCAGCCGCAGCAGGTTACCGCACTGCTGGTAGGCCCCCGCCGCGAACTCTTCAAGCTCACCGGATCATCGGTGATACTGAGCCGGATGCTTCCCGACTCGGCGTCCGATCGGGTGGAGCTCGACGTGGAGCCTTCCGACATCGAACTCCCCCGCGGCGTCAGCGTGCATGTGCAGGACATCACCCCGCGCCGGCTGGTGGTGGACCTCGATTCGATCTACCACCGAACCGTGCCGGTGCACGCCACCGTCTACAGCAGCGCCGATTCGGAAGTCGTGACGCTGAGCGGAGTCGAAGTGGTGCCGTCCTCGGTTCGCCTGGCGGGACCGCAGCAGCGAATCGAGCAGCTGGATTCGGTTCGCACCGAGCCGCTCTTTCTCGACAAGCTGGACCGGCTCGATGCCGCCGGCGACCAGGTGCTCCGGATCGACACCACCGGGCTCGCCGGCGTGCGGGTGCGGCCGGAGATGGTGACGATCCGGCTCAACCTGCAGCCGCGCACCGATCGCACCATCGGTGCGGTGCCGATCCAGTATTCCACTGCCCTGCCCGATTCCCTGAGACTGGCGCAGCAGAGTGTGGCCGTCACCGTGCACGGCGAAGTGCCGCGGGTCGCCTCCTTCACCGCCGACAGCATCATCGTGCTGCTGGACGGGCGCCCCCGCGGTCCCGGAGCGGTGCCGCTCCGCGTCGTGGCTCCCCCGGGCATTACGGCACGCATCCAGCCCGACAGCGTAGAGCTGGTGCCGCGAACGAGCCAGCGATGATGCGCTGGGTGCTGGGAATCGAAACCTCCTGTGACGAAACCTCCGCCGCCGTGCTGGACCTCAGCACCGAACGACCTCGGCTCGCCTCCCTGGTAATCCTCTCGCAGGATGTCCACCGGATCTTTGGCGGTGTCGTGCCCGAACTGGCGAGCCGGGCACATCTGGCGGCGATCACCCAGGTCGTCGAGAGCGCGCTGGCCGATGCCGGTATCGAGCTGAAGAGCATCGATGGCGTCGCGGTCACCGCCGGACCGGGGCTGGTGGGCGCGCTCCTGGTGGGGGTGATGTTCGGGAAGACATTGGCGTGGCGGCTGGGCCGGCCGCTGATCGGCGTCAATCACCTCGAGGGCCACCTCTTTGCCCCGACCCTGGAAGACGCCGAGTTCGCGCCGCCGTTCGTGGGGCTGCTGGTAAGCGGCGGCCACACCATGCTGCTCGACGTGCCGGCCTGGGGAGAATACCGCCTGCTGGGCCAGACCCGCGACGACGCCGCCGGCGAGGCGTTCGACAAGGTGGCCAAGCTGATGGAGCTGGAGTATCCCGGCGGGCCGATTATCGAACGGCTGGCGCGCGAAGGACGGCCCGGCCGGTTTCGGTTCCCGCGGCCGATGCTGGGCGAGCTCGCCCGTGACACCGGCGATCGGTATGCGTTCTCATTCAGCGGTCTCAAGACGGCGGTGCTCCGCGCCGCGCGGGCCAGCAGCGATCTGACCGCCGACCGGGCCGACCTGGCGCGCAGCTTCCAGGATGCCGCCATCGAAGTGCTGGTGGAGAAGACCGCTCACGCCGTCGAAGCGCTGGGCTACCCGACCGCGACGATCGGCGGCGGAGTGGCCTGCAACGGCGCGCTGGTCGCCGCTCTGCGCCAGCGGCTGGCGGGGACCGCCCGGGTCAGCGTAGCTTCCCCACGGCTCAACACCGACAACGCCGCTATGATCGCCGCCGCCGGTGCCTGGCATCTTCGGCGCGGCGAGCAAAGCGACCTGGCCCTGGAGCCGCGGGACGACCTCCCGATTCCAGGACTCACGACCTCGACCTTACCGGGGACCGCCGCATGACCGTCCATCCCTTCGTTCTTCATCTCGGCCCGCTGGCGATCACCGGGTACGGGATCATGCTGATGGTCGCCTTTCTGATCGGAGGGTGGCTGATCGGGCTGGAACTCAAGCGGCGCGCACTGAAAGAGGAATATTCCGCCGACATCGTGGTGGCGGCGCTGATCGGCGGCGTGATCGGGGCCAAACTGTGGTACGTGATTCTGACCGGCGACATCACGACGCTGCTCTCGCGTGGCGGGCTGGTGTGGTACGGCGGTTTGATCGGCGGAGCCGTTGCCGTCACGCTCAACAGTTGGCGGCTGCGAGTGCCGATTCGCTGGACGATGCAGCTCTGCGCGCCGGCGCTGGCGGCGGCCTATGCCCTGGGCCGAGTCGGCTGTTTCCTGGTGCAGGACGACTATGGGCGGCCCACCTCGCTCCCGTGGGGAATGCGCTTCCCCGAAGGGCTGCCACCGTCGACGGCGGGAAATCTCCAGCAGCTGTTCCACGTTCCGGTACCGCCGGGAATCGATCCCAATACGGTGATGGCGGTCCACCCCACGCAGATCTACGAAACGATTCTGATGCTGGGTGCTTTTGCGGTGCTCTGGCATCTTCGCAAGCGGCTCCACGGCACCGGCTGGCTCTTCGGGCTCTATCTGGTGTTCGCCGGAGTGGAGCGGTTCCTGGTGGAGATCCTCCGCGCCAAGGATGATCGCTTCCTGGGGCCGTTCACCATCGCGCAACTCACCAGTGTGATCCTGGTGCTGATCGGATTCGGATTGATGTCGGCGTGGCGGAATGGGCGGGAGCTCGATCCGGGGCCGTATCTCAATCCGAAGCGGGAGCCGGCGCCGCCGGCAGCTGCGTCGGCGACGCCGTAGGATAGCCCTCGGGGCTACTTCCCTCCGAACATCCCGCCCAGTCCCTTGGCCGCGTCGGCCAGCCCGCCGCCGCTGCCGGAGAGTACGCCATCGAGCTGCGATGCGACCGGACCGGGAAGCCGATCCTTCAGAAATCCGACTACCGTATCGACTGCCGTCCGAGCCTTGTCGGGAGCGAGCCCTGTGCGATCGGTGATTTGTTTGATGAGTTCATCCATGGGGACCTCCGGGGCAGGAAAATAGCGCGGCCCAAAGCGGCCGTCCGCGCAATCTATTGCCGATCGGGCTGCGCAGAAACCGCCGGCGACCAATTTTCGGACACAATACCCAACTCATTGAGATGACGCTACTTACAGCGTTTTGGCTCAGGGCCGTCAAATTCCTGGCTGGGTCCGCGGACACGCCCGCCCTCCGTTGTATTCATTCAAGCTGTTTTATCGCAAGGAGTTACGACTGGAGGGCTGACTGGCACCCGGCTTGCTTTCCTACCGCGCGTGAAGCCGGAATGGCTTCGGAGGAAAAGTGGTAGGTCGAAGAAGGGGTGGAGCGGGCACTTCGGCCTGTCTCCGTACATCTCAGGGGGCGATCTACCACCTCTCAAACGAACGGCCCGTCCAGACTGGACGGGCCGTTCGCTTTGGGGATCAGTCCTGGTCCGCCTGGTCGATCACCTGATCGGCGGTGGGCGGGCATCGGCGCAGCGGCTTGGTGCGGGTCCCCCGCACCCAGTCGGTGCGATGCCATTCAAAGGTCTCGTGCGAAGTCAGCACCAGATCCCACACGACCGGCTCTCCCGCATCGGTGCGCCGCGCCTCCCCTCGAATCTTCCCGCGAACGAACCCACGCCCATGGTCGATCAGATCATACCGGGCAACCCGGTGCTGCTGGCCGGCCGAGTCGGTCCACGGCTTCACGGTCTGGAGCGTCATCGTGCGATGATCGGGAGAGAACGCGATGGTTTCGCGGTTGCTGACGCAGAAACTGTCGGAGCCGACCCAATCCCAGGTGCCGGCCGCGATAGTGAAGACATCCTCTCCCTGGGGTGGCGCGTAGGGCGGCCGCCACGGTCCCCACCAGAGTACGACGCCGCCGATCAGAACCAGCGGAACGCCCAGCAGCCAGGCGAGATCGCGGGCGAATCCGGACGAGCTCGATTCGGAGTCTGAGCGCCGGCGCTCGACCGCCGCCCGAGTGGCGCGACCCACCGCATAGCCCAGCACCTCATACAGACCGAACGCGCCGACCAGGAGCACCGCAGCAATCGCAAGATTGCCGATCAGTGCATGACGGCCCGTGAGCAGGTCGGCGCGATAGCTGTCGAAATTGGCCTGGTATTCCTGGCGGGTAAGGGCGGCGCCGCGATCGTAGTCGTGCTGCTCCGAGACGGTGATGGCCTGGGCCACGACGCCGCTCAGCAGCAGGACGACGATCAGCTTGCCAATGAGGAGGTGGCGAGAGAACCCGGGTGGTTTAGGGATCAGGCAACTCCCGGCCGATTTGGTGCGCGCCGCAGCGCGTCTCGCATCCGCTCCACCTCCGCCCTGAGTTCGGCCAGATCGGCTTCCATCCGCTCGAGCGAGCGGATCATTTCGCGATTGATTTCCGGAGCGAGCCTGGCGCCGGTTTCAGTTGACTCTCCCGTCCCAACGGCCGCCTCCGCGATGGTCGGCTCGGCGGAGCTGGCCGGCTTGATCGGCTCGGGCACCATCACCTGCGTTACCGGCAGCCGGCGCCGCGGCTCGATCAGGAAGGTCCACACCAGGGCAATCAGCGCCAGCGCGGCGAGCACGCCCTGTGCGCTGAGCGACTCCACCGTGGGATAGATGCCCAGACTGGGAATCCGCGGCGACCACGATACGATCGTGGTGGAAACCAGCCCGCCTTCCTGGAGCTCAGCGATTCCGGTCCCGGCAAAGACGAATGCCATATAGTACAGAAATGCACTGGTGAACGCGAAGAACGGCTTGAGCGGCAGCCGCACTCCGAACCGGTTGATCGCGACGTACACCGCCACCAGTACCACTGCGCCGGCCAGAATGCCCGCCACCACCGGCATGGCGCTGGACCCCGAACCGCCCGAGACGAAGAGCGCCTTGTAGAACAGCACCGTCTCGAATCCCTCGCGGTACACCGCCAGGAACGCCGCCGAAGCGAGCGCCAGCGCCGACCCGCTGTTCACTGCATCGTGCACCTTGCTCTTGACGAAGTGGTTCCACTTGGCCACTTCCATCTTGGACAGCAGCCAGTAGCTCACATAGAAGAGCACCGCTACCGCCACCATCATCGTGAGCCCTTCCAGCAGCTCCCGGCGATTGGGTGACACTTCGAACAGCGCTTCCAGCAGCACCGCGGTAAGAACGCTGGCGACTACCGCCGCGCCGACTCCGATGTGGATGTCGCGCCGGCGGCGCCCCGCCCCGATCTTGACCAGGAAGGTGAGCAGCGCACCGACGATCAGGATCGCTTCGAGCCCTTCGCGCACCAGCAGAATGAACGACTGAATGAACAGATTGAGCGGCGACAGATTGTCACCGATGGTCCGCTCGGCGTTCTCCAGCCCCGCCGCCAGCCGCCCGCGAATGGTGGAGAGCTCGGCGGTAGTGGCACCGCCGGCGGCGCGAGTGCGGTAGGCTGCGAAGTCGCCTTCCAGCCGATTGGCCAGCCCCAGATTCTTGGCCCGAACCGCGCTCTCCACCCGCTCGAACGACATGTAGGCATCAAACGCTGCGGTGCTGGCGGCATCGGGCTGGCCGGCCTTGACGAACTGATCGGCCGAATCGAGCTGTGCCCGAACCGTGGCGAACACCGGATCGGGCGAGCCGGCCCGGGCCGGCTGATAACTCCGCACTGCCGCAACGGCTGCGAGCGACGCCGGATGCGCGCTGTCTCCCAGCTCGACCGCGAGCTGATGATCGGACATCCTGGCGGTGGTGGTGAAATCTCGCAGCGCCGCGGGCACGGCCCCATCCGGCGCCGGCAGGCGGAGCAGCGTGGCGTAGACCGCGGCCGCCCACCGGTCGTCCGGCGAGAGGCGCGATTCGAACGACGGCATCGCCGTGCCGGCAACGCCCAGAGTTATCCGCTGATAGAAGTCGAGAGGTGAACGATCGTTGAGAGTGGCGGCGTCGGTCAGGTTGGCGGGAGGCGGCGAGAGGTTGGCTCCGGCGGGTCCGTCTCCCTTGCCGAAGTTGCCGTGGCAACTGGCGCAGTTCTCCCGGTAAACCCGCGCGCCCATCGCCAGCGCCGGAGCGGAGGCCGGAATCTGTTCCAGCTCAATTCCGAGACGCTGCGACAATCCGTGCGCCAGCGCGCTGACCCGGGCCGCCACCGAATCGGGCGGTGCAACGGCATCGATCATCGCCAATACCGAGTCGATCTGGGCTACTGCCGGCTTGCTCTCCGCGAGCGGCAGGAGCGAAGCGTTGCGCCGTGCCTCCGTAAGGAAGAGCCGCGCCTCCGCGACCTCCTCCTTCGCGACCACCTGTCCGTCCACCACACCGACGCGGTATTCCTGGGCACCGAGCTGAGCGCTGGCGGCCAGCCGGCGAACGGTGGGAGTGATGTCTCGCGAGTCCTGCGCAGCCAGTGGTGCGGCAACCAGGAAAAAGACGGGGATCAGAGCAAGCCGACGTCTGAGAGTCATTCTCAACCGATTCGTGTATAGACGGAATCGAAACTAGAATGATTCGGTCGGAATAGGTAGGGGGTTGCCGCTAATCCGCCTCCAGTACTGCGGTTGCCACCGCCTGTTCGTGGGTGTGTGACAGACTGAGATGGACCACGACGTGGGTGCGCGTGCTGGCGACTTCGGCGGCAACGCCATGGAGCAGGATGGTTGGCCGGCCCTCATTGTCGCGGAGGACTTCGATATCCTGCCAGCCGATGGCGCGGGCGCCGGGCAGCGACTGCATCGCCTTGTACACCGCCTCCTTCGCCGCCAGCCGCGCGGCAAAATGGGGTGCCGGGTCGGCCCGCTCGCGGAGGTATTCCGCCTCCGACGGCCGCAGGAGCCGGGTCAGCGCGTACTCGCCGCGCCGCTCCAGCATCCGCCGCGCGCGGTCCAGCGATACCAGATCTACCCCGACGCCGATGACGCTCATATCCGGGCCCACCACCATGAGGCAAAGCCGTAAAGCCAGGGCGGCGCCAGCAGGAACCCGCCGACCACCAGCCCCAGATAGCCGAGTGCGGCAACCACCAGCGCGGAGATGATCCAGAGGGGCCAGCGCGCCGGGCGCCAGCGGCGGACCCGTCGGACCTCGATCTGCCAGGCGCCCTCTTCGGCCAGGGCGGCCCGCTCGACACCCTGCCAGGCGGATTCGAGGCGCCGCGCCGCGGCCATCATCGCGTCGCGCCGCTGCTGAACGGTCTCCGCCTCCGCCATCGCGTCGAGTGCAGCCACGAAATCGGTTCCGGGGAGCCCGATCCGCGCGGCCATCGCCTGTTGCTCTTCGCTGTCGATCAACAGCCGATCCGCCCGCCGCCGCGGCAGCCGCACTTCCGCAGCCGCTGCCTTGAGCTCGTGGTTGACGGCTTCGGCGATCCGTGCGGC
>DASSTY010000233.1:0-4372 GCA_035707585.1 Gemmatimonadales bacterium | reverse complement strand
AGCAGCAGCAGGAGGAAAAAGAGCCGGGGAATCGCCAGCGCGCCATCCACCAGCCGCATCAGGACGCCATCCACCAGGCCGCCCCAGTAGCCGGCAACGAGTCCCACCAGTGCGCCCAGCGTAATCGACAAGGCCACCGCGCAGGCCGCCACCAGCAGTGAGACCCGGCCGCCGGCCACCACGCGGGCCAGCACATCGCGGCTCAGCTGATCAGTGCCGAAGGGATGCGCTGCGCTGGGCGGAAGAGTCACCCCATGCACGATATCTGGCTGCGCCGCCGGATCGGGAAGAAAATGAGGACCGATGATGGTGATGAGCGCGATCAGGGCGAGCAGCAGCAGCCCTGCGCGCCCGCCGGGCCGGCGCCAGGCGTTGCGGACCAGCATCGCCACTCCGCCGCTCACGCCCATCGGATTCGCGGATCGAGCAGTGCGTAGAGGCCGTCGATCAGCAGACTGGCGAGCACCACGATTACCGCCACCAGCGTGGTAGTACCCATCAGCACCGGATAGTCACGCGCGGCCACCGCGCCAGCGGCCAACGAGCCGAGTCCCGGCCACGCGAAGACATCTTCGACGAAGACCGAGCCAGTTACCAGAACCGGAAGCCAGAGACCGAACAGCGTGAGCACGGGAAAGAGCGCGTTGCGCCAGGCGTGGCGCCAGACGATCTGACGTTCGCGCAGCCCCTTGGCCCGCGCGGTCAGGATGAACGGCAGCGAGAGCGCATCCAGCATGGCGGTGCGCTGGTAACGAATCGCCGCAGCGATGCTGACGATCGAGAGGGTGAGCGCGGGGAGTATCAGGTGCTCCAGCAGATCGGCCGCCTGGTGCAGCAGGGTGCTGGTTGGGTCCATCAGCGGACTGTGCATGCCGCCGGCGGGGAGGAGCTGCCAGCGGATTCCGACCAGCCATGCCAGGACCAGGCCCAGCCAGAACGACGGTACTGCATAGCCGGTCTGTGAGAGTACGCCGATCAGATGATCGGCGGCACGGCCTCGCTTGACCGCCTGCCGAACACCGAGCCACAGGCCCAGCGTGAAGTTGATGAGCAGCACGGTGCCGCCCAGGATCAACGTTGCCGGGAGCCGCTCGGCGATCAGCGCGGTGACCGGACGTCCGTAGGCGATGGAAACCCCGAAGTCACCGTGGAGCGCGCCGCCCACGAACGCGGTGTACTGCTTGAGCAGCGGCTGGTCGAGCCCGTAGCGGGTGCGGAGCAGCGCAATCTGCTGGGGGGAAATCGGCTGGTCCATCGCGAGGCGGGCGAGTGGATCGCCGGGGGCCACCCGCATCAGGACGAACGCGAGAGTGGCCGCGACCGCGAGCGTCAGCGCCGCCTGAACTACTCGCCGAGCCAGCCAGCGGCCCACTTACCGGCCGGCTCCCCGGCGCAGTCGCCAGCGCCAGATCGACTGCCAGGGCGAGTACGGAGTGAGCGGCGTCCGGTCGAACCGGCGATCCACCGCGGCCACGAAGACCGGCGCGTACATGAAGATTGCCGGCGCATCGGCTTCGACCCGGCGAAGGGCGCGGCGCCAGAGGTCGGGGGCGTGGTCGCGATCGGCCAGCGCGGCGGTCACCAGCGAATCGAACACCGGGTCGCAGTAGCTGCCGACGTTGTTGGCTCCGATCGAGGCGCAGCCCCAGCTCTGGAGCATCCCCGACGGACTGGGATCCTGGCTGAGCGAGGAGAAATCGAGATCGAACTTTCCGCGGTTGCGCAGCTCGCCCCAGACCGGCGGATCGAGTGCGCGCACCTCGAGCTGGATGCCGAGCCGGCGGTACTGCTCCTGCATCTGGAGCGCCATCTGCCGCCGCACCGAGCTGCTCGACGGGTAATTGATGCTGAGCGCAAGCGGGTGGCCGCCGCGGTCCAGTACGCCGTCGCCATTGTGATCGGTCCACCCGCGCGAGGCCAGCAGCGCGCGGGCGCGGGCGGTGTCCTGATTGGCGGGTGAGAGCCCCAGGCGGCTGATCCAGAGCATGGGAGACACCGGCCCCACCGGGACCTTGCTGTACGAGCCGTACGCCGCCTCCACCATCGCCTTGCGATCGAGCGCCAGCACCAGCGCCTGCCGCACCACGCTGTCGCTCAGAATCGGGTTGGGGCGCGAGCTGTCATCGGGATCGCGAAAATTGAAAACCACATACCCGACGGTTTGCGATGGGAACGGCACCAGCTGCAGCCGATGATCGGCACCGACTCGCTGAATGTTGCTCAGCGGCGGGATAATATTGGCCAGCGCATCGGCGTCGCCGCTCAGCAGCAGGTTGATCCGGGCCGACTGGCTGCCGGCGAGCAGAAAGATCACTCGGTGAATCGCCGGTGCACCCAGGAAGAAATCGTGGTTGGCGTCGAGTTCGAGGAACTGCCCCGCTACCTGGCGTCCCCAGCGGTAGGGGCCGTCTCCGATCGGGGCGCGAACGTACCGACTTCGGGCCAGACTGTCGCGCGGGAGATCGGCCAGGAGGTGAGCCGGAAGCGGCTGCACGTAGAACGTCGCGTCGTAGAACTGCCCGGGATAGGCATGATCGAACGTGAAGACCACGTCGCGATCGCCCTGAGCCCGCACCTCCCTGATGTGGCGAAGCTGCTCGGCGACGGTCGGGTCGATGGTGGAATCGCGAGCGCGATCGAAGGTGAATACCACGTCGCGCGCGGTGACCGGTTTGCCGTCGTGCCAGCGGGCGCGCGGATCGAGGTGGAACACCAGCGTCAGTGAATCACGCCGTTCCCACGAGCGAGCCAGGCGGGGAACGAAGCCGTCGTCGCCGATCAGCTTCAGTTCGGGGCCGGGGTCGGCCAGGCGGAGGAAGAGCTGGGCCGCCACATCGGCGTTGGCGACATTGGCCGCGGGTCCGACCATCAGCGTCGGCACCGGCAGCGTCGGCTCCTGGCCAGTCAGGATCACGATCGAGGCGCGGTCGCCCTGGGCGGCGAGCCGCCCAGTTACGGCGATCAGGCCGGTCGCGAGCACCACGGCTCCGAGAGTCCAGCGCGGCACGGGGGCTCCTCCGGAAGACGGACTGACGGACGGACAGACGGACAGACGGACTGACGGACTGACGGACTGACGGCGAAACGGGAGATTGCGCTAATGTAGCATCGGCCGAGGCGGGCGGGGGAGCCCCTGAGGGGAGCTGGCGGTCAGCGGCGCCAGGTCCAGGCGTCCGACTGAAACCGCTCCTCGTGCGGGGCGCCGGCGGTGAGCCAACGCGACGGCTCTGGCAGCTGCTCCCACCGGGGAACCCACTCGGAGGCTGCCGCCTCCACCGCTGCCGCCGCCTCGCTCCAGCTCACGGTGCGGCCCAGCAGCTCGCTCAGTGGCGCCTCCTGGCCGGGCTCGCCGGGCTCCGACAGCAGGGCGTTCACCAACTCCTGGCTGTCTTCCAGGAGCATCGAACCATGCTGCAGCAGGGCGCCTCGTTCGCGAAGCTGCGCGCTGCCGACCACTTTGCGGCCTCTCACCATCACTTCGCCACCGACCGGCCTTGCAAAACATGCACCGGCATTGAGCGGAAGCACGGGGCTGGGCGAGGCGAGCTCTGCGGGGGCGCCCAGCCGCGTTACGGCTGCTGCCAGACACTGGTGAATCGCCCGATACGCCTCGGGAAGCGAGCCGAGGGCGTCGGCCGGTGCGGAGACGGCATAGGTAAGTTCGCGGGCGTGCCAAACGGCGCGGCCACCGGTGGGGCGGCGAACCACGTCGAGGCCTCGGGCGGCGATGGCGGCGCGATCGTAGCGGCGGGCGGCCGGCTCGTTGCGGCCGAACGAAAGACAGGACGGCGCCCACCGGTACACTCGGAGGACGCCGATCTGCTGTTCAGCCGCCAGGTCGAGCAGTCCCTGGTCGATCGCCATGTTGGCCCACCCGGGCCGGGGACAGCTATCGAGCCAGAAGTACCACTTCACCCATACGCCTCCATCCCGATGCAGGTGCACACCAGGTTACGGTCGCCGTACGCGGCATCGACCCGGCTCACCTGCGGCCAGATCTTGTGGTCGCGGAGCGCATCGCTCGGGAAACCGGCGCTCTCCCGCGAGTACGGCCGGTCCCACGAGTCGTTCACCAGCTGCCGCAGGGTGTGCGGGGCATTGGTGAGGAGGTTGCTGCCGCGCGGCTGGCTGCCTTCTTCGACTGCGCGGATTTCCTGGCGGATGCCGATCATGGCATCGACGAACCGGTCGAGCTCTTCCTTCGGCTCGCTCTCGGTCGGCTCGATCATCAGGGTGCCGGCCACCGGGAACGAGACCGTTGGCGGGTGGAATCCGTAATCGATGAGCCGCTTGGCGATGTCTTCGACGTCGACTGCGGCGGACGCCTTGAATGGGCGGGTGTCGATGATGCACTCGTGGGCCACCAGCCCAT
>DASSTY010000232.1:0-3047 GCA_035707585.1 Gemmatimonadales bacterium | reverse complement strand
GGCGCCGAGGTGGGAGGCGGTCACCACGATCGGACGCATCAGCGAGACCAGCCGCGCCGAGCGGGCGTAACTCGAGAGCTCCACCGGACGGGCCGGCGCGATTCTGGTGCCCTTGCTGCCATCGGTAACGACGCAGCCGAGCTGTTCCAGCTCCTGGTAGGCGCGGGCGACGGTCCCCGGCGCTACGCCGAGATCGGCCGCCAACTGCCGCACGGTGGGGAGCCGGTCGTCGGGGGCGAGGCGGCCCAGCGCCACGGCGGTGCGCACCTGGTCGATGATCTGCTGGTAGACGGGAGTGGCGTCGGAATCGTCGATTGCGATCGCCGCGTCGGCGGGATCGGGCACACCGAGCAGGCGATGCAGTTCGGCCAGGGCGCGGGTCCGGGTAATGCCGAGCCGGCGAAGCATCCGGGCCAGTCCGCCGCCGCCGGCCAGCAGTGCCAGCAGCAGGTGCTCGGTTCGCACGGCGGGGCCGCCCAGCTCGGCCGCTTCCAGTTCGGCCCGCTCCAGGGCGCGCGCGGCGTTGGCGCTGTACGGCAGCGCGCCGGGGTCGGTGGCCCGGCGGCTGCGCGGCAGGCTTCGCTCCACCCGAGTCCGCAATTCATCGCAGTCCACGCCGAGCCCGGCCAGCAGCACCACCGCCAATCCTTCCTCGGCGGTAAGCATGCCCAGCAGCAGATGGCGGGTGGCGATTCGATCGTGGCCCCGGCGGGCCGCTTCGAGGCGCGCCTGTTCGAGAGCCGCGCGGAGCCGCGCTGCATGGAATCCGTCCATACTGGAGAGTGGCCCGGCCGGGCGCTTGTGTCAACTCAGGTGATACAAACAACCGGGTTGGCGGGTGACGCGCCTCACGGCAGATCGGTGGCGCCGACTGCTTACTGATATGGTTGCGAGTGAAGCGGTGAACCGGGCGCGCTGCCCACCGACAGAGGAGTTCGATGGGAGAGCCGATCCCACCCGGGTGGACCTACAATCCGTCGTCGTGGGGGCAGCGCCTTCCGCTGGTTGGTCTGGCGCTGCTGGGCTTCCTGATCGCGGGCTACCTAGCGCTGTACCAGTGGGGAGTCTTTCCGACAGTGTGGGAGCCGTTTTTCGGTGCGGGCAGCCGCCGCATTCTCCACTCGGGTGTGTCGCGGCTGCTTCCGTTTCCCGATGCCGCACTGGGCGCGCTGAGCTATCTCGCTGATGCGGTGACCGGGGCGATCGGTCCGCGCGATCGCTGGCGAACGATGCCGTGGATCACCGTGATTTTCGGAGTGGCGGTGGGGCCGCTCAGTGCCGTCAGCATTCTGCTGGTGATCCTGCAGCCGGTGCTCTATCAGGCGTGGTGCACGCTCTGTCTTGCCTCGGCCGTGATTTCGATCCTGATGATCGGACCCGCCATGGACGAAGTGCTCGCCAGTCTGCAGTTCCTCCGGCGCCGGCAGCTCAGCAACCGCTCACTCTGGCGCGCCTTCTGGGGCCTGGACCCCGCCTGATCATGTGGGCGCGCATCCTGGCGATTGTCCTGGGGCTCTGGCTCGAAGCGGCACCCGCGGTGCTGGGCTATGGGGGGCTGGCGGCAAACGGCGATCGAGTCGTGGCGCCGCTGATCGTGGGATTCGCGGTGGTGGCCGTGGCCGAGGTGATGCGCCCGCTTCGATGGGTGACGCTGGTCCTCGGTATCTGGCTCATCATCCAGGCGTGGACCTTTGGATACCCGCCGGTGGCCGCACTCAATGCCAGCGGAGTCGGTGTCGTGGTGGCAATCTGTGCGTTCGTTCGCGGAGTGATTCGGCAGCGGTACGGCGGCGGCTGGTCGGCTCTGGTGCGAACGCCGGTACAGCAAGCGGAGGAGTGAATGGCAGAACGTCAGCGTAGAGTGGTGGTCATCACCGGCGGTTCGGCCGGCGCCGGCAGAGCGGCGGCAGAAGCGTTTGCCCGGCGCGGCGACAGCGTCGCGGTGCTGGCCCGGGGCAAAGCCCGGCTGGAAGACACCCGGCGCGACATCGAGTCGCTGGGCAGCCAGGCGTTCACCGCGTCGGTCGATGTGGCCGACGCCGATGCGGTGGAGCAGGCCGCCGGAGAAATCGAAGAGCAGCTCGGGCCAATCGATGTCTGGGTCAACAACGCGATGACCTCGGTGTTTTCGCCGGTGCGGCAGATGGAAGCGGCCGAGTTCCGTCGCGTCACCGAGGTCACCTACCTCGGCGTGGTGCATGGGACGCTGTCGGCACTCAAGCGAATGCTGCCGCGCGACCGCGGCCGGATCGTCCAGGTCGGCTCCGCCCTTGCATATCGGGCCATTCCGCTGCAATCGGCCTACTGTGCCGCCAAGCACGCCATCCAGGGATTTACCGAGGCGCTCCGGAGTGAGCTGATTCACGACCACAGCCGCGTTTCGGTCGCGATGGTGCAGATGCCCGCGCTCAACACACCGCAGTTCCGCTGGGTCAAGAGCCGTCTCCCCAACAAGGCGCAGCCGGTGCCCCCGATCTTTCAGCCGGAAGTTGCCGCCAACGCAATTCTCTTTGCGGCCGACAGCAACCGCTCCGAGATCTACGTCGGGATGCCGTCGGTCAAGGCGATTGCCGGAGACCGGATCATGCCGCGGCTGCTGGATCACTATCTGGCCCGGGTGGGATACGACTCCCAGATGACCAACGAACCGGAAGACCCCGACCGGCCCGACAACCTGTGGCAGCCGGTGGAGGGACATCAGGGTGCGCACGGAGTTTTCGATCTCCGCGCCAAGCCCCACAGCGGGCAGCTCTGGGCCAACGAACATCGCGGGCGGCTGGCACTGGCGGGGCTGGCGCTGGCCGGCGTCGCGGTCGGTGCCGCGCTCTGGCGCGATTGATTCACGGAGGTAACACGGATGGCCAACGCAAGCGATTTTCTGATCGGCCGACTCCATGAGTGGGGAGTGCGGCGGATCTTCGGCTATCCCGGCGACGGCATCGGCGGATTGATCGGTGCACGGGACCGGGCGCAGGACAAGATCGATTTCATCCAGGCGCGCCACGAGGAGCTGGCGGCATTCATGGCGTGCGCCCACGCCAAATTCA
>DASSTY010000231.1:0-2864 GCA_035707585.1 Gemmatimonadales bacterium | reverse complement strand
CTCCAGGCGGTTGGCCCGGCGCGCGGAAATCAGGCGGATTAAACTATCGGACTCCCGATAGCAATGGACCACCACGAGTACCCGAAGCTGCGCACTGAGACCGAGGAGGATGAAACGATCTTCCTCGGCCGAATGGTCCGGATCGTCGATGAGAAGGGCACCCTCATCAGCGAACACGGTTTGGGCCTCGGCGAAGGTCACGCCATGCTTGGCCTGGTTCGCGGCGGCTTTGGCACGGTCCCACGCGAAGCGCAGTTCGGTCATTGTAAAATATATGTACGTTGTATTTACGATACAAGACCGCCACACGCATCGCTGGCGCCGCCGTCTCCACTCCGCATCCCCTTCGGTTAAATTTCGGGCCCCATGCCCGAACTCCCTGAAGTCGAAACGATCGTTCGTGATATCCGGCCCGGCCTGGTGGGCCGCCGGATCGAAAGCGCCGCGCTTAGCCACAGCGACGTGCTGGACGGCATCACCCGGCGGCGCCTGCTCAGCCGGCTTACCGGCGCCACCATCACTGATGTGACCCGCCGAGCCAAGCACGCCATTATTCACCTGGACAGCGGCGAGCGGCTGGTGATTCAGCCGGGCATGACGGGATCGCTGATGATCCACCGCCGGCCGCTCAACGCCGACGAACAGAGATACGCCGTCCTCAACCTGAAGCTTCACCGTGCCGGCCGCCTGGTCTACCGCGACGTTCGCCGGCTCGGCACCATCCGGCTGCTGACTCCAAAGCAGTGGGATGAGTACGCCGCGCGGCTGGGCCCGGAACCGCTCGACCCGGCCTTTACTGCGGCCGACATGGCGGCGAGTTTTCGGAAGTCTCGCCAGGCAATCAAGAAGGTGCTGATGGACCAGCGCTACGTGGTGGGCGTCGGAAACATCTACGCCAATGAGGCGCTCTTTGCCGCCGGCATCGATCCATCGCGCCGCGCCGACCGGATTCCAGCCGATGCCTACGAACGCCTTCATCGGGAGACCCGCCGCATCCTGACCGAAGCGATCGAATCCCAGGGCACCACCTTTCGCGATTACCGCACCGGCACCGGCGAGGCGGGCGCCTTTCAGTTTGCGCTCAAGGTCTACGGCCGCGAAGGCGAACCGTGCACCGTCTGCGGCACTCGGCTCACCGGCACGCACACTATCGACGCGCGCATCACCGTCTTTTGCCATCGATGCCAGGCCTGACCCGATCCCGCGCTCTCCGGCTGGCGCTGCCGGCCACCGACCTCGGCGCACTTCGCGCCCGGGTGCGGGCGCTGGCGGAGAATCGCCCCGGGATCTACCGCATGGTAGACAGCACCGGCCGAGTCCTCTATGTCGGCAAGGCCAAGCGGCTGCGGACCCGCCTGCTCTCCTACTTCCGCGCTCCCTACCCCGAAGACAAGCAGAGCCGGATTCTCCACGCTGCGCACGATATCCGGTGGGACTACACGCCGAGCGAGTTCGCCGCCTATCTGGGGGAGCTGCGGCAGATCCGGCGCTACCGCCCGCACTTCAATTACAAGGGGAATCGCACCCGCCGCTCGGTGCTCATCAAAGTGGCGGGCGGCCCGGCGCCGCGAGTCTACGTCGGATCGAGTATCGCGCCCAACGATCTCAAGGCCTACGGCCCCTTCCGCTCAATGGGCCGCACCCTCGAAGCGATCCGCACCCTCAACGATCTGCTGGGCCTGCGCGATTGCCCGGCGGAATTGCCGATGGTCTTTGCCGATCAGGGCGATCTGTTCGGGGCGCCGCGCCAGGCGGGGTGCATCCGTCATGAGGTCGGGTTCTGCACCGCGCCCTGCGCCGGGCTGATTTCCCAGGCGGCGTACCGCGCGCAGGTGGAAACCGCAATTGCGTTTCTGGAAGGGCGCGGGCTGGAGCCGATCGGTCGGATCGTGAGTGAGATGCAGCGTGCCGCCGCCGATGCCGCCTTCGAAGTGGCGGCGCGCTGGCGGGAAAAGTTCGAGCAGATCGAATGGCTGCTCGCGGCCACCAGCCGGGCCCGCACCGCCATCGACCTGCTCACCTTTGTGTACCGCGACCCCGGCGATTTTGGCGACGACCGCGCTTACATCATCCGTCGCGGTGTCGTGCAGGCGGCGTTTCCCTTCCCCAACACCCCGATCGAAGACGAGGCGTTCCGCGGCGTGGTGGCGCGAGAGGCCGCGGTGGCCAACGTGGCGGCCGGCCCGCTGCCGCTCGAATCGGTGGACGAAGTTCTCCTGGTCATGTCGTGGTTCCGGCAGCACCCCGAGGCGCTCCGCCGCACCAGCCGTTTCGACGAGTGGGCGGCCTGACGCTCCATTCTGAAACATCGGCGCCGCACCGCCCGTAAGTCGGGGCACACCTGACCCTGGAGCCCTCGATGCGCGCCGCGCCCCTCTTCATCCTTACCCTGCTCGCCGCGGCGCCCGCGGCCGCACAATCCTCATCAGCATCCGCTCAGCCCAACTATCTCGCCCTGGGGCACCAGTACGCCGAGTGGTTTCTGGCGGGTAAGAGCGACAGTCTCGCGGCTCACGTCGACTCGAGCAGCGGTCATCCATGGGGTGCCGAGCAGTTCACCCGGCAGCGTGCCGCATTGAAGGAGCGAGCCGGGAAGGAGACGGCGGTTCTGGAGGAAAAGATGAATCGCCGCCAGGGTCACCGGCAGTACTGGCGCGAATCATTGTTCAACCAGATGGACGAGCCAGTCGTCGTTCGGTTCCTGCTCACCGACGAAGGCCGGATCACCGGTTTCGGAATGGGACCGAAGAGTCGCACACCGGCGCCCGATCGCGTGCAGTCCTCATTACCCGCCGCTCAGCCAAACTATCTCGCGCTGGGGCACCAGTACGCCGAATGGTTTCTGGCGGGCGAGAGCGACAGTC
>DASSTY010000230.1:0-2636 GCA_035707585.1 Gemmatimonadales bacterium | reverse complement strand
GGAGACGACGATCCGGTTGGGCAGGAGAATGCCGCGGAGGCGGAAGGGGGTGAAGAGAGGAGGGGAGACGGACGGACGGACTGACGGACTGACGGGCTGACTGTCCGATGATCCGGCTGGCCGCCTCCCCGCGGAGTCACTGTCCGTCGGTTCACCCGTCCGCCTGTCCGTCTGTCCGCCTGTCCGTCCGTCCGCCTGCCCAAACCATCTCTCCACCCCCTCCAGATACTCCCGGTCGCGCAGGCGAAGATTTTCGTGGCTGACGCGCTGGCTGCGGGTGAGGAGACTATAGGCAAACTGCTCAGGTGCGAGCGAGAGATAGCGGCGGACGTTCTCGAACCACTCCATCGAATTGCGGGCGGCGTTCTGCAGCCGAAGCGCCTCGGTCTGCCGCTCGGCCTGGTAGTGATCCAGCGCGGCATGGAGTTCGTCAGCGCAGGGGTTGTCTCCCAGCGCCGCGACCTCTCGCGCCAGCACGATGGCGTCTTCCATGGCGAGCTTGGTGCCCGAGCCGATCGAGAAATGCGCCGTGTGCGCCGCGTCTCCCAGCAGTACGACGCGGTCGTGGTGCCACTGCTCGTTCCGCACAATGGTGAACGTGACCCACGGGTGCGCCCGCTGATGTGGCGGAATGTTGACCAGAAGACGATGACCGTCGAGCCACGGCCCAAACATCTCTTCGCACGCGGCCACCGTCTGGTCGATGTCCATCCGGTCGAACCCGGCGGCGCGCCAGGAGCGCTCGTCGCATTCCACGATGAAGGCCGAGCGATCGGGCTCGAACCGGTAGGCATGTGCCTGATAGACCCCGGCTGGAGTCTCGACGATGATGAAGTGAAAGGCGTCGAACCGGCGGGTGGTGCCGAGCCAGACGAAGCGCGCGGTGCGCACATCCAGCGAAGGACGAAACGCAGCAGCGCCCTCCCGGCGGAAGCTGCTGTTGACTCCATCGGCCGCGACGATCAGGTCGGCATCGTCCAGCCCCATTCGAGCCAGCCCGGCGCGGCCGGCCACCTCACAGCCGAACCGGAGCTCGACATCCAGCTCGCGCGCGCGGTCCTGCAGGATCTGGAGCAGCTTGCGGCGGGCAATCCCGCTGAATCCATGACCGCCGGATGTGATCACCCGTCCACGGTAGTGGATGTCGATATCGTCCCAGTGCGCAAAGTTGTCGGTGATGGCCTGATAGGTGGGCTGGTCGGCGTCGCGGAAATGCGCCAGCGTCTGGTCGGAAAACACGACGCCCCAGCCGAAGGTGTCGTCGGCCGCGTTCCGCTCGAGCAGGGTGATCTGGTGATTCGGCGCGGCACGCTTGAGCAGCAGGGAGAAGTAGAGCCCCGCCGGACCGCCGCCGATCACCACGACGTTCATGGAGCGCCGGGAGTGAGCGTGCCGGCGCGGATCGAATCGGCCGCGGCGGCAACGCGCCGCTCGAGGGAATCCGGCACCAGCGATGCCGTCTCGGGATTCTGGTGATAGGTAATAACGCCGCTCGCCAGCCCGAAATGCTGCGCCACCGGCTTGAAGGTCCCGTCCTTGACGGCCCGCGCCACCTGGAGCATCGCCAACGGCAGGTCGATCACCGCCGAGCCGAGCACCCGATCGGGCGCCAGTGAAGACTGGTCGGCATTGGAGCCGAACACATACACCCCCGGCGATTCCTTGGCCGCCTGGAACACCCCGATCCCCGCCGCATCGGCATTGTGATGCAGCATGTCGGCGCCCACCCGAATGAGCGCCAGCGCCGCTTCCTTCCCGGCCGCCGGGTCATCCCAGTTGTTGAGGTAGGTGACCCGGCTCTGCACCGAGGGACGCACCGCTTTGGCACCTGCCATCCAGGCCTCGTATCCCTCGCGCACCGGCGGGAGCTCCACCCCGCCGATGAAACCGATCACCCCGCTCCTGGTCATCCCGCCGGCCACCATTCCCGCCAGGTAGCTGGCCTGGCCCAGGTCGAATATCAGAGGCACCACGTTGCCGCGGGCCCGCTGTCCCGAGGTGATGATGAAGATGGCGTTGGGGTAGTCGGCCGAGACCCGCTCGGCCGGATCCTGGAACTCGAACCCGTGGGCGAACACCAGTCGGTATCCCTGGGCGGCGTAGTTGCGGAGCGCCTCCTCCTGCTCCGCCGGGGTCCTCGCCTCCACGTGGCTGATCGGCAGACCGAGCGAATCGTGGATCTCCTGGAGCCCTCGGTATGCACCTGAGTTCCAGGCCACATCGGTCACCGAGCCGGGCGTGATGAGCCCGACCCGGAGCGAATCAGTCCCGTGTGATTGGCCACCTCCCGACGGCTCGCGCTGCCCGCATCCAGCTAACACCATTGCGACAGCAATGGAACAGATAACAGACAGCGCGACAGATATCCGCTTCCCGACCTGATACCGTACCGAAGGTTTGGTGGCCAAGTGGCGTATTTCCACAGATTTGGGTTCTTATCAACCGCTATTGTGGAGAAACCAGCGCTCCCGTGGGGGTAGAGGACGGCGGCGGCGCCGGCTGACTCTTCCGTGGCGCCGATGCCGGCGTTGGCTGGCTGGTCGCCTTGGAGTCCATCTTCACCTGACCGGTGAGCCGGCCGCCTTCGAGGATCGCAATCCTGGGGGTAGCGATGTCGCCATGGACCACCGCGGTGG
>DASSTY010000229.1:0-19516 GCA_035707585.1 Gemmatimonadales bacterium | reverse complement strand
ATCGAACCCGGCCCGTGCCGCGTCGAAGAGGTTGTAGTCGAGCAGCGTTTCGCCCGACGGACCGAGCCCGGCGAGCTGTTTGGCTCCCCCGAACCGGGTCCCCAGCCCGGCAGCCAGCACTACCAGTGACAATGACATAGGTGCTTTGGAACCTAACGCGGACGATCCCGTATTGATCGGAGGGCGTTACGAAATGCAACCATTCGAAGAATCCCGGTGTCGAACGATAATCGGAGCCGTCCCGCACACTTAGCCGAGGTCGTTCATGCGCCGCTCGATTCTGATTGCCGCCGCACTCGCGGTCTATCCTGTCGCCGTGAGGGCCCAGCAGCAGAGTACTCCATCCATTACAGCGGTGCCGCTCAGCGGCCCGATTCACCTGGATGGCGTGCTCGATGAACCGGCGTGGCAGCGCGCCCAACCGGCTCACCTTGCCACCCAGATCAATCCAGACGAGGGCAAGCCGCCCACCGAACCCACCGACATCCGCATCATCTACGGCGATAACGCGCTCTACATCGGCGCCCGGATGTACGACGACCATCCCGAGCGGATTACCGCGCGGCTGGCCCGCCGGGACGAGCGCCCCGCCAGCGACCGGCTCACCATCCGGCTCGATGCCCGGCACGATCAACTCACCGCATTTCTATTCGATGTCTTTCCAGCCGGCAACAAGGGCGATGCTGCGGTCGGCGCCGATGGCTTCGAGGACTATTCCTGGGATGCGGTCTGGGATATGGCCACGCGGATCGATTCGGCCGGCTGGGTTGCGGAGATCCGGATTCCGCTCGATCAGCTTCGTTATAACGCCGCCACCAACGTCTGGGGAATCCAGATTCGCCGCTTCATTCAGCGCAAGCAGGAAGAAGATGTGTTCTCCTACGTGCCCAGGAGCGAAAATGAAGGCCCCAATCGTTACGGCCGGCTGCTGGGCCTTGATAGTCTTCCGCAGGCGCACCGCCTCGAAGTGATTCCGTACATCACCACCAAGGCGGACTACTCCACGATCGACCCCGCCAATCCGTTCCGCGACGGGAGCCAGTACACCGCTTCCACCGGCGCCGATCTGCGGATGGGCCTGACCAGCGATCTGACGCTCGATGCCACGATCAATCCGGATTTCGGGCAGGTGGAAGTGGACCCGGCGGTGGTGAACCTGAGCGATCAGGAGACGGTGTTCGACGAAAAGCGGCCCTTCTTCGTGGAAGGCTCCGACCTGTTCAACTTCGGGCAGCTGCACACGTTCAATTCGTTTGGGACGCCGAGCACCTTCTTTTCGCGGCGAATCGGGCGGCCGCCGCAGGGGCAGATCAACGATCCCAATGCGCAATTCACCGATGTGCCCGGCCAGACCACCATCGCAGCCGCGGCCAAGGTCACCGGGAAGCTCAGCAGCGGATGGTCGATCGCGGCGCTCGAAGCCGTGACGCCGAGGGAAACGGCGCGCTGGAGCGATGGCGGCGGTGCCATCAGGAGCACTCCGGTCGAGCCGTTCACCAATTATCTGGTGACGCGAGTACAGCGCGAATTCAGCGACGGCAACACCACCGTTGGCGGATTGGCGACAGCCGTGAACCGCGACCTCTCCAACCCCGATCTCGCCCTGCGGCTTCGCTCCAGCGCATATCTCGGCGGGGTGGACTTCCACCATTTCTGGGATCGGCGCAACTGGGCGCTCGATGCGTCGTTCGCCAGCAGCCGGATTGCCGGAAGCACCGACGCCATTACCCGGGCGCAGCGGGCCAGTGCCCGCTACATGCAGCGCCCCGACGCCGAGCATCTGGGATACGACACCACGCGAACTTCGCTTAGCGGCTACGCCCTGCAGCTCGCGGTCACCAAGATCAGCGGAGGGCATTGGGGCGGCAATGTCGTGTATCAGGAAAAGAGTCCCGGCTACGAAACCAATGATGTGGGGCTGACGCAGTTCGTCGGGGAGCGGGGCATTTCGACCGACACCCATTACGAGCAGACCCGCCCCGGCCCGATCTTCCATGACTGGATCGTGGGCCTGGGGAGCGGAAACGGCTGGAACTACGATGGAGACAAGACCACCAGCTACCTGGTGCTGATTGCGAACTCGACCTTCCGGAATTTCTGGCAGCTCAACGGGAATGTGTTCTACTTCTTCTCGGCCTATGACGACGGACTGACCCGCGGCGGACCCCAGGCGCGCAGACCGGCCTATGTGCAGGGACAGTTCGAACTCGACTCGGACCAGCGTGGCATCCTCTCCTGGGGTGCGCGAGCCGAGTTCGAGTCCGACAAGGCCGGAACGTGGAGCACAACGTATGGGGTGTCGGCCACGCTGCAGCCCGGCTCCAACCTGCGGCTCACCTTCGAGCCCAACTGGATGCGAGCGCATGATCTCGATCAGTACGTCACCGCCGTCAGCGATCCGACCGCAACCAGCACCTTCGGCACCCGCACCGTATTCGCCACCGTTGAGCGGCGGGAGCTGGCGCTCGACACTCGGCTCGACTGGATCTTTACTCCCAGGCTGAGTCTGCAGCTTTACGTGCAGCCGCTCATTTCGGCCGGCGACTATCGCGACTACAAGGAGTTCGCGACGCCGCGGAAGTACGACTTCGATGTCTACGGGAAGGACCGCGGGAGCATCAGCCGCAGCGCGGATGGGATCTATACCGTCGATCCCGACGGGACCGGGCCGGCGCAGACGTTCTCATTTGCCGATCAGAACTTCAATTTCCGCTCGCTGCGCGCCAATCTGGTGCTGCGGTGGGAGTTCCGGCCGGGCTCCACGCTGTTCGTCGTGTGGCAGCAGGCCCGCCAGGGCGCGGCACCGATCGGCAGCTTCGCATTCCGCCGCGACTTCGACGCGCTCCTCGACGAGCCGGCGGACAACCGGCTGGCGGTGAAGGTGACGTATTGGCTGGGGCTGTAGGGCCGGCGAAGCCGGCCCGTCGGAGCTCCGCGGCCGCTGCGCGGGCCGCGGCTAGACGGAATGACCGAGGACGGAACGACGCGCCGACCGTCCGACCATCCGGCCCCAGCAGGGCCGGATCCGACCATGCAGCCGCCGCAGGCGCTGCATCCGACCAGCGGCGCATGATCAAATGTTCCACCACGCGCCGCTCCGACTGCCGGCTCTGCCGGCCACGCGCCGCTCCGACCGGCCGGCTCTGCCGGCCACCCGCCGCTCCGCCGGCCTACCGCAGCGCCTTCTCCAGAAACTCCGTAATATCCCCCCACGCCCGCGCCACCTGCGGGCCGTCGGATCCCTGGCGACCCGGCTTGAGGAAGCCGTGGCCGGTGCCGGGATAGGTGTGGTGGGAGTAGCTCTTCCCCAGCGCCTTCATTAGTGAGTCGGTGCCGGGAATGGTGGCGCCGATCCGGGCGTCCTTCTCGCCGTACACACCCAACACCGGTGCTGTTACGCGGGAGAGCGCCGCGCTGTCTGGCGGCGGGCCGTAGCAGACCACGGCCGCTTTCAGTTTGGGATTGTTGGTGGCGTAGCGGAAACTCTGTCCCCCGCCCCAGCAGAATCCAATCACGCCGATATCGCCCGAACGCACCGCGGGCAGTGAATCAAGGTAGGCATACACCGCGTTGAGATCGGCGGTGATGCTGTCGGGATTGAGCTGCGCCACCAGCTTGCGGCCGGAGTCGGGGTCGGCCGGACTCTTGCCAAACCGCGAGGAGAGGAGGTCGGGCACGATGGCGACGTAGCCCTTCCCGGCGAGCTTGTCCACCACCGTGGGTTCCCAGTCGGTGAGGCCGAAGATTTCGTGGATCACCAGCATTCCCGGCGCCTTGTCCTTCCGCTCGGGATACGCCACATAAGCGCGAATCGAATCGGCACCCCGCGCAATGGTAACCCACTCGCCATGGGTGGTGACTGCGAGGTGCGGTGTCCCCTCACCTCCCCGCAGCGCCCATCCGGCCGCCGCTGCTCCGCCCAGCGCCAGTACCGCCAGCAGAATCTGAAGCGCCGCGCCGCGATTCCATTTCGTCATCGTCCCCTCACCGGTTATCAGTGTCCCCGTCGAATATGCATCGGAGCTGGTGGTTCCGCGAGATATTCACCGCCGATCCCGCCGATCACTGGCTCGCTTCGAGCCGGATATGAATGCCACCGGTGGTGGTGGAGAGGAGCGGAGTCAGCGGGAGGGCCACCTGGGCAGTGAGCATCGGGTGGGATGAGAGAAACGCCAGCCGCCAGCCGGGATGCGCCCGCACGATCTGCCCCAGGCGGGCATAAAGATCTCGCAGCCGGTTCCGCTGACCGATGCGAATGCCGTACGGCGGATTGGTGACGATCCATCCCGGCTGCTCCGGCAGCTCGAGCGCGGAGAACGGAGTGCGCTCGATTCGCACCCATTCAGTCACTCCGGCCCGCTCGGCGTTGGCCATCGCGCGGTCGATTGCGCCGTCGTCGCGGTCTCCGCCAATAATCGGGGCTGCCGGCGTGCGCACGGCGGAGTCGGCTTCGGCCAGCAGACGATGCCACTCCGCGCTATCGAACCCCGGCCACCGCTCAAAGGCAAACGGGCGATGCCGGCCCGGAGCCACCCCCGCTGCAATCAGCGCCGCTTCGATCGGAATCGTTCCCGACCCGCAGAACGGATCGACCAGCGGTACCTCACCGCTCCATTGCACCGCCAGCAGCAACGCTGCGGCGAGCGTTTCGCGGAGCGGCGCCGGGCCGATTGCCCGCCGGTATCCCCGCCGATGCAGCAGCGCGCCGGAGCTGTCCGCGCTGATCGTCACCTCGTCGCGGAACACGCGCACGACAAAGAGCTGGCCCGCGCTTTCACTTTCCGCCTCGTCGCCGTTGGCGGTCGCCTCATGTACACCCGGCACCGCTGCCGCCGCCGCCCGCAGCAGCCGTTCCGCAATTGCGTCCTGATGATAGAGCCGTGACTTGCGGCTGGTCACCCGAAGTCGAATCGGGTCGCCCTCGCTCAGTACCCGCCCCCACTCGATGCGCCTGGCATGCCGTTCCAGTTCGGCAAATGAGCTGGCGTGAAACGCGGCGAGCCGGATCAGCACGCGGGACGCGGTGCGGAGATGCAGATTGGCCCGGTACAATCCGCTGAACCCGGCGGAAAAAGGGACGCCGCCCGGCTCAACCGGCCCCGGACTCAATCCCAATTGCGCCAGTTCGTCGGCGGTCACCGCCTCCAGCCCCGGCTGGGTTACCGCATAGCAGTGGATCGGATCAGAAGTCATCGCGCTTCAATCTGTACCACTTCGACTCCTGCTGTGTCCACTCTTGAAACGGCGGACGCTCTCCACATTCGTGATACGGAAAATCGTGCTGCATGCGGTGCGTGACTCGCACGGTTGCGCGTCTATGACGCAGTGAGGCGGCGTACGCCATTCGTGTCCACTGAGGATCCATGGGCTCCCTTAATCGCACCAGACATCGGCAGCAGCACGAGTTGACCGAGCTGAGGAAGCAGGTGAGCGATCTCCAGGCGGCCGCGGTGGAGCGTCGTCGGGTTGAGGATGCCTTGCGCCATACGGCGGAGCAGCGGCGCCGGCTGCTGGATCATGCGCCGGTGGGACTGTGCTGGCTGAATGAGCAGGGTCAGGTGCTTCTTGCCAACGATGCATTGGTGTCGCGGCTCGGCTATCACTCGACCGGCGAACTGATCGAATTCTGCCGCACGTTCGGGCTCTTCCGCTCTAATCCCGACGCACCCGACCCCGCCGAGTCGCGATTCATCCCGCCGGCCGGCAGAGGCCGAGGGGGCCTCCGCCGGAATTCTGGCGAGGTGGTTCCCGCCGATATCCTGGCCGTCCCGGCCACTGGTGCCGGCTACCGCGGCGTGGTGGTGGTGGTGTTCTAGCGAAGCTCCACCATTCCCAATCGCGCCACCCCGCTCTCCGCCAGCCACACCCGCCGGCGAGTCGAATCGACCGACATGTTCCGAACGATCGCGCCGCTGGTCGGGATCTTCACCGCGATCATCGAACTGTCGCGCGGATCGAATCGGACCACCTGCCCGGCAGCAGACTCATTGAACCAGATCCGTCCATCAGGATCGATCGCCATTCCGTAGGGACCACTCTTCGGTGTCGGCGCCGGCCAGCCGGAAAACTTCCCGCTCGACGGGTCGTATCTGCCGAGCCGCCCGCCGCGATAATCGGTGAACCAGACGTGCCCCGCTCGGTCTACCGCGATGCGCCGCGGGCGGGCATCGGGCCAGGGCAGCGAGACTTCGCTCAGCGCGCCGGTGCCGGGTGTGACATGCAGCAGCTTATTGGTGCCGAGCAGTGCCACCCAGATCGTACCGTCGGGTGCGCGAACGGCACCGTACGGCAGAGCGCGCGGCGTCGGCACTTCATAGAGCTGGACTTTGCCGGTACCCGGATCGAGCCGCCCGATCCGGTTGGAGCGCTGGGCCGTGAACCAGAGCTCGCGGTCCACGAACACCGGCGTGTGCGGGTCACTCGCTTCTGCGGGAATGGAGTACTCGTGAATCTTGCCGGTGGCGGGGTCCAGCCGGCCGATGGTCCCATTGGCGTTGCCGGTGTACCAGACGGCACCGTCGGGCGCCACGATGATTCCATGCGGGCCGGCATCGGGCGTGGGCGTGGGATAATCCACCACCTTGCCGGTCCTGGGATCGAGCTTCCCGATAAAGCTGTTGCGCTGGTCGGTGTACCAGACCGTTCCGTTCGGCGCCACCGCCGGGTCGTGTGGAAAGACGTCGGCTCTGGGCAGCGGAAATTCGCGGATCGTCGGCGCCGGGCTGCCGGTAACGAGCAGCGGAGCCGCGGCCAGCCCGATCATCAGCCATTGCTTCATGATTACCTCCCGGTTCCGAACTCGAACACGGTTGTTTCGTGGTACCGCTCTCCCGGCCTCAGAATCGTGGATGGAAAGTTCGGGTGATTCGGCGAGTCGGGATAGTGCTGAGTTTCCAGCGCCACCGCGCCGCGATGGACATACCGGTGACCCGACTTCCCTACGATGCTGCCATCGAGGAAGTTGCCCGAATAAAACTGCAGCCCCGGCTGCGTGGTGTAGATGTCGAGCGTGCGGCCGGTAGAAGGCGCCAGGAGATGAACGGCATGGGTCAGCCCCGGGCCGCTCCGGTTCAGCACGAAGTTGTGATCGTACCCCTTGCCATACCGGAGCTGCACGTTGTCCGCTCCGATCCGTGCTCCGATCGGGGTCGGCTTCCGGAAGTCGAACGGTGTTCCCGCCACCGGTGCGATCGCACCGGTCGGGATGAAGGTCGAGTCGATCGGCGTATAACCATCGGCGTTGATCGTTAGCACCTGCCCCAGCACATCACCACTTCCCTCTCCTGCCAGATTGAAATACGAATGCTGCGACAGGTTGATCGGAGTGGCCTTGTCGGTGACTGCCTCGTAGTCGACCATCAGGCGATTGTCCGGCGTGAGCTTGTAGGTGACGGAGGTACGCAGCGTTCCGGGATACCCTTCTTCACCATCCGCGCTGGTGTACCGGAACCGCACCCCCACCGTGTCGCCCTGCTTGATCGGCTCTCCCTCCCACACCACCTTGTCGAATCCGCGAATACCGCCGTGCAGCGCGTTGGGGCCGTCGTTGGTGGCGAGTTGATAGGTCTTCCCATCCAGCGTGAACCGTCCATGGGCAATCCGGTTGGCATACCGGCCGACGATCGCCCCGAAATAGGGCGACTTGTCGAGATACCCCGGCAGCGAATCGAAGCCGAGCACCACGTCTCCCGGATGGCCGTCGCGATCGGGGACGATGATCTGCTGGATGATGCCGCCGTAGGTCATGGCACGCACCCGCATTCCTCGGCCGTTGTCGAGGGTATAGATCGTTACCGCCTTGCCGTCATCGGTCTGGCCGAACGGCGCTGATGTCACCTTTGCCTCCCGATCGATAACTTCGGCGAGTCCGGCATCGGCATACTGGCCGCCTCTGGTCTGGTGAACATGCATTGCCAGCACATTGCTGCCAGGGTGGAGCCCGGCGCGAGCAGAGTCGGGCAGCGGGACGTAGATGTAATCGGCGGTGTAGTCGGGATACCGGCCCACCAGCGTGCCGTTGAGATACACCTCGGCATCTTCATCATGGTGGATCACCAGATAGAGCGGCGCTCCCGGAATCGAGTCGAGCTGGAAGTGGCGCCGGAGCCAGATGTCGCCGCTATCCCATTCGGTGTGAACCCGGGCGCCCGGCGTACTGTCGGTTCCAAATCCGCCGGGACCAGTGGACCAGCCGCTGTCATCGAATGCCGTCTGGTACCAGGCGCTGTCGGGCTGCTCCGTGGTGTACGACCACTTCTGCGCCGAGTCAGCGGAGGTAGCCACCAATGTGTGTACCACCGGGGGCGAGGTCATCACCCGGCGGGTTGCCGCGATTGCCTCGGGGGTGAGCTTCAGCACCTCGCGGTCGTAGGTCATCAGCCCGTTCACCTCTACTTCCACATCGGTGGGCTGGGTGTATACCGCCGCGGCGAGGCCCTGTCCTCGCAGAATCCGCAGCTGCTGCATCAGCTGGATGTAGGCGGCACTCAGCTCTGCGCGAGTCTTGTAGGTGCGATACCCCCAGTTGTTACGACTCAGCCAGGTGTGCCCTTCCAGAGGAAGGCCCAGCCCGCCGAATTCTCCCAGTACCCGCGCACGAGTGCTGTCTCTGGGCGGAATCCCCGGGCCGGGATACACGTGCAGATCGATTACATCGCCCACGCCGTGATCGGTCCATCCGCTGGCGTTGTCTACCAGCCGGGTAGGGTCGTGCGACTTCAGCCATGCCACGTAGTGTTCAGTATCGAACTGGCCCCATCCTTCGTTGAACGGCACCCACATGACGATCGCTGGATGATTCCGGAGCGCATCCACCATGTGCTCCAGCTCGCGGCCGTATTCCGCCTTCCACTCCGGCGTATCGTTGTCGCCGCTCGGCATGTCCTGCCAGAGGAGAATCCCCAGACTGTCCGCGGCATGATACCAACGGGCGGACTCCACCTTGACGTGTTTGCGAATCAGGTTGAAGCCGAGCGTCTGGATCGTGGTGAGATCGTGGAGCATCGCGCGCTCGGTGGGCGGGGTGTAGAGGCCGCCGGGCCACCATCCCTGATCGAGCACGCCGAATTGAAAGAGCGGCGCGTTGTTGAGGAAAAGCCGGATCGTTCCGCTGGAATCCCGGCCCAGCGCGATCTTGCGCATGCCGAAGTAGCTGCGCACCGAGTCGGCGCCGGCGGTAATCCGAAGATCATAGAGGAACGGATGGCCCGGCCCCCAGAGTTTGGCGTCGGGAATCGTGAGCGCGATCGGCTGGTTGGCGCGGCCCTGCGCCACTGCGACCTGGTGATCGCCGTCGAATGCGGCTACCCGGATCGGCGCTGAAGTGCGGCCGGCCACGCGCGCGGTTATGGTAACCCGTCCGTCATCCACATTGGGCACGACCAGGAGCGATGTGACGTACGAGCTTGGCACCGGCTCGAGCCAGACCGACTGCCAGATGCCGGTCACCGCAGTGTACCAGATGCTGTGCGGCTTGAGCACCTGCTTGCCTCGCGGCTGGCCGCCGCGATCGGTCGGATCCCAGACGCTCACGATCAACTGCTGATTGGTGCCGGACGCCAATGCGTCGGTGATGTCGAGGGTGAACGGGTCGTAGCCCCCGCGATGCGCCCCGACGCGATGGCCGTTGACGAACACCGTCGCGTCCCAGTCTACCGCGCCGAAGTGGAGCAGCACTCGGCCGCGCCGCCAGCTCTGCGGCACCGCAAAGGTGCGGCGATACCAGAGCCGCTGCGAATCGGTGACCGCGCGGCGGACGCCGCTCAGCTGAGACTCGACCGCGTACGGCACCAGAATCGCTCCATCGTACTGCCTGGGTGTGGAGGCGGCGGAGTCGGTGATCGCGTAATCCCAGCGGCCGTTCAGATTCTGCCACTCGCTCCGTACCAGCTGCGGACGCGGGTACTCGGGCCACGGATTGGAATCGGAAACCTGCGCGGCCCAGGGTGTCTTGAGCGTCGGCGCGGCGGCCGGCTGCTGCGCCCCCGCGGGCGAGGCCGTAGCGACCGCTGCCGCGGCAAGAAGCGTCCAGCGAAACCGGCGAATCGTCTGACTCATTGGTCTCCCAGGATTTCAAGTTCGGTAATGCCCGAGGCCGCGGGGCGGTTGTGCACCAGAACGACCCGCAGCTTTTGCGTCGTTACCGGTGCGATCCTGACGGTGTTCACAGCCCAGGTTTCCGGCTGCGCCGGCAACTGCGTCAGTACCCGGGCGTCTCGCCAGCTGTCTCCACTCCAATACTGCACGCGGTACCGCTTCGGCGCACGTACCCCGCTGCTGTCTCCCCAGAGATAGAGCGACACCGTGCCGACGCGCCTGGCCGCGCCGAAATCGATCGCCACCCAGTCGGAATCGTTGGGAGTGCCGTATGCCGTCCACCGATTCCGCGAATAATGGCTGAACGCGATGCGGCCGTCGTTGATTTGCTCTACCTGGTCGCTCTTCCCGGTGAACGATGCGGTCGCCCCGGGAAACTCCACGCCGCCCGGATTGTACGCCAGATCGGGGCTCGGCGCCGTGGGCGCCGCGAGGGGCAGAGAAACGTGCGCCCACGCTTCCAGCTCCGTGAGCCCAACCGCGGCATCCTGCCTGGGGGTGAGCACCACCCGGACACGGCTGGTCTCCACCCGGGGAAACGAGACGTGGTTGGCGCGGTGCCCCTCGGGCGATGCGGGTGTCCGCTGCTGATCGGGAATCTCGACCCATCGCCCGTTCTGCCACATCTCCAGGCGATACTCTGCCGGCGCCCGCACCGGTTCGCCTGCGCCGTCGTCCAGGAAATAGAGCCTGACCTCTTCCACCGGCCGAGCGATGCCGAAGTCGAGCGTGAGCCAATCGGTAGCGTTGTTGGATCCCTGGCTGGTCCAGCGATTGGGAGGCGAACGGTCATAGCGGTAGTTGCCGTCGATCAGAGTAAACGGCGGCGTGGTGGGCGCGCTGTACGAAGCGCTGATGCGCGGATAGGCGGTCCCGTCGTTGTTGACCGCAAGGTTCACCGGACGATCCACCGGCTGCAGCGCGGGCATGACACCCAGATTTGTGGTGAGCCGGCCGAGTGAACTGCGGTGCGCAGCCCGCCGGCCGTCTACCAGAATCGTCAACCCTGCCCCGCGGTGGTATCGGCTGCCGTCGCGATCCCAGATAATCGACACTTCGTGGCCGTGATACGCCACGCCATCGAGGGCAAAGTAGCTCCAATCCGCCGGAGCGAGCGGCGCCACTTCCAGCGTGTCATCCGAACGAGGCCGCAGCCCAACCAGGCCGGTGATGATCAGGTTGATGTACTGTGAATGGAAATAATCTTCGCTGTGGTCGAACGAATTGGCGCCTTTCCACGATCCGTCAAAGGGGTTGGCCGATTCGGCGATGTAGGGGCGGCCGTTCAGCCGCTGTGTGCGGGTATAGGTGCGAAGCAGTTCCAGGTAGTCGGCCGGGGTGACGAACGACTGATGATAGTCGTCGAGCAGGTTGGCCATCGCCACCAGGGTCTGGCTGGTAGCGTAGGACCACGAGTTGCCGCTCCACCAGCAGCAGACGGGCGAAACGTAGAACAGCGGATCATGCCGCTCGGTGGTGGTTGGCCCGTATGGAGCGGCGAAGTAGCTAGTGTCCATCAAGAAGCGCCAGGCGGCCTCATACCCCGAGTCGGGGAGCGAAAACTGCCAGGGAACGAAGCCGATTTCCTCCCGGCCATGCGGATTCCCCGCGTGCGGCCCCGTCTGGTAGGTGAGCGAGCCAGCGCGAATTCCATCTTTCTCGTCGTTGGCAAACTGATGAAAGAAGAATTGCCGGGTCGGATCCCACAGCTCGCCCTGGATGCGCTGTTTGAGTTCGGCTGCCCGTGCGGCGAAAGTCGCGGCCGCCGCAGTATCGCCGAGCAGCGAGGCCGCTCGCGAAATCGCCTGCTCATCGGCCCAGAGATAGCTGTTCAGCGTGGGCCGGTACCCGTCGGCGCCGGAGAATTCGTCCGTGGTCTGACGGCTGTCGATGTTGGACTCCATCCCGTCATGCATGCCATCCCACCGGAACATCCGGTGGGTGGAGTCCCAGTGCTCCGCCATCCATCCGCGATACTGCTCCAGCATGTGGGGGTACACCGCCCGGACAAAGCCGGTGTCGCCGGTAACCTGATACACCGCCCACATCGCGTCGCCGTACCAGTTGCTGTAGCTGCGCGGCTGGGCGCCAGGGGTGTCGAACCAGTAGTGCGCAAAGTCCTCGGTGATTCGTCGGTTCTTTAACCAGCGCACCTCGTAGAACTGGTGTCCCAGCGGGCAGCTGATGGCGCCGTAGGCACCCGACCAGAAGGGCCGGTCGATGAATTCGCTGAAGGTGTACCCGCTGGCGGGCGATCCGTAGGTCAGGTGACGGGTGATGAGCTGCCAGCGGTAGTAGTAGGTGGCGTCGATGGCGGTGTCGGGAGATTCAAAAAAGGGGATGTTGCTCTTGTACCAGCTCCAGTCGCGGTTGTCCCACCAGTGCTGGCGCTGGAGCAGCGCGTCCTGGTCGAGCACCTGGGCGACGGCTGCACAAGGCGCGAAGGAAGCAGCCAACAGTAGCCCTGCGATGAGAGAGCGCGGACGCATGAAGCAAAACTAACCTGACTCTGGCGCGTTATGGGCCGGCGAATAGCTTCACAAATAGCGGCGTCCAGCCGCAGCGCTCACCGGCCTGGTTCTGGTCTCCAGCTGGAGAATTTGACATGCGCCTCGTTCCCGCCGCCCTGATACTTCTGGCCGGCTGCTCGGCCGCCGAGAACCCGTCGGCAGACGTTACCGTAATCGGCGATACCACCGTGGTGACTAACCACGCCGCTCTCTGGCGCCAGCCACGCACGATGCGCCCGGTCATGCGGATCGGCATGCCGGACGGCCCCAACGAGTATCTCTTCGAAACGATTGTGGCATTTGCGGTGGACCCGGCCAACAACGTCGTCATTTCAGACGTCGAACCTCCAGTGCGACTGTTCGATTCGACGGGGAAGTTCGTTCGGGTCGTCGCGCGACACGGCCAGGGGCCTGGCGAGGCGCTCGAGCCGAGGGGACTGGCGATCATGCCGGACGGTGGGGTCGTCCTTCGGGATCAAGGGAACGGCCGCCTGAACTTCTACTCTGCCGATGGCGGGCCGCGCACCCAATGGCGCCTGCCTCAGATGTCCGGCTATGGAGCACATACCGTGACTGTGGATTCGGCGGGGAACGTCTACATCACCGTCAACCCGGTTTTTCAGGCCGACGGCACTCCGCAGCGGTGGCCCAGACCGGTCTACTATCGGCTCGATGATAGTGGCCGGGTGGTCGATACGATTTCTGCGCCGGCCCGCTTTACAGAGAAGTGCCCCGTATTGAGCAACAGCCATTTCCGCGCCGGCTGGTTCGAGGATATCCGGTGGACCTTCATTCCAAAAGTGACGTGGGCGCTGGCGCCCAACGGAGATTTGGCCGTTGGATGTCCAGCGGCTGAATCGTTCGATGTGATGCACGCCGACGGCAGAGTGACCCGCGTGGTCTGGCATTGGCCGGCTGTTCGCGCAACCCGCGGGGAGAGGGACCAATTCCGCCAGGGTGTGCAGCTGACCCAGCGGCAGGTCATGAAGAATTGGCAATGGACCGGCCCCGGCCTCCCGGACATCAAACCACCATACTTGCGGATCCTTCCGAATCAGGACGGCGGCTTCTGGCTCTGGCGATCCCGCAAGGGTGTGCGTGAGCGGATGCCCGCGGGCGCACCGCCAGAGCTCGGCAAATATTGGTGGAAAAACTCGCCGAGCAGCACCTTCGATGTATTCAGGCAGGATGGTCGCTACCTGGGGGAGGTCCACGCGCCCGATAATCTGGTATTTGAGGGACACCCCGGCACCGCCGACCCGCTGATCCGCGGCGACACAGTTTGGGCGGTGACGCACGATTCGCTGGATGTAGAGTATCTGACCCGGTTTGAACTTACGCCGATGGAGTGAGCGGGCGTCGGAGTTGCCAAGGTGACGGTGACAACCGCCCGGGTACCCGGTAGCTTGAAAGCGCCCCTTAACTCCTGCATTCCTGGAGGTGTCGTGCGTGTGTTCAGCGCAGCCGCAGTCATGCTCATGCTGTGGCTGATTTCACCTCGCCCTCTCACTGCTCAACCCGACTCGCTGACGACCATCAATGCGGTTTCGGCCCTGATCCGGCGCGTGGTCCCCGCCGACGCCCGCCATTTCACACTGGAACTGATCCCCCAGACCGACAGCCTCGACGTCTTCGAAGTCGCCAGCCGCGACGGCAAGATCCTCCTCCGCGGTTCCAGCGGCGTGGCGATCGCTTCCGCGCTCGGCTGGTACCTGGAACACGTTGCCGGCGTCAACGTCCCCACTCCACTCGACGGGCCGATCCACCTGAACAGTGTGCCGATGGTGACCACCCCAGTGCGGATCTCCACCCCGTATCGTTACCGCTATTTCTTCAATTACTGCACCTTCTCCTACAGCATGGCGTGGTGGAACTGGGACGACTGGCAGCGGATGATCGACTGGATGGCCCTCAAGGGAATCAATCTCCCGCTCGCCGTCACCGGTCAGGAAGCTACCTGGCAGCTCACCCTGCGCGACCTCGGCTTCAGCGACCAGCAGATCGCCGACTTCCTGGTGGGCCCCGCCTACTTCCCCTGGGGATGGATGGGCAACATCGACGGACTGGGCGGGCCGCTGCCGCAGCACTGGATTGATACCCACATCACCCTGGAACGCCAGATTCTCGCACGCGAGCGGTCGCTCGGTATGACGCCGGTGCTGCAGGGGTTCACCGGGCATGTGCCGGAGTCGATCAGTCGGGTCTTCCCCGACGCGAAGATTCATCAGACCGGCGACTGGTCGGCTGGATTCAGCGGCACCTGGTTCCTGGACCCGATGGATCCGCTCTTCCAGCGGATGGCGCGGACCTTCATCGAGCGCCAGCAGGAGCTGTACGGCAGCGATCACGTCTACGCCGCCGATCCGTTCAACGAAATCAACCCGCCCACCGACGATTCAACCTTTCTCGCGGAGATGGGCAGCGCGATCTACCGGGGAATGGCCTCTGCCGATTCATTGGCCGTCTGGGTACTCCAGGGATGGTTTCTCTATTATCAGGCCAATTTCTGGAAGGAACCGCAGGCGCGCGCACTGCTAGGCGCGGTGTCCGACGACCGGATGATCGTGCTCGATCTTTACGGCGACAGCCACCCCGTGTGGACCGAGCGGAAGGCGTTCTACGGCAAGCCGTGGATCTGGAATGTGCTCTATAATTTTGGCGGCCAGGTGAGCGTCAGCGGGAATCTTCCGCGAATGGCACGCAACCTTGCCGCCGCCCTGGAAAGCCCGGACCACGGCCGCATGTCGGGGATCGGCATGACCATGGAAGGGCTGGGCTACAATCCGGTCGTTCCCGATTTCGTCCTCGACATGACCTGGCGCGACACCGTTCCGCAGCTGCAACCCTGGGTGCGCGACTACGTGGTGCGCCGGTATGGCCGGCCCGACGTACAGGCCTGGGATGCCTGGAAGATTCTCCTCGCCACCGCCTACAGCTCGGCTCCGCAGACGGGAACGTTTCTGGCCGAGCGCCCGCAATTCTACCAGAAGGGAGTGGCGTACCGCACGTCGCCGGTTGTGCCGTACGATGGCACGCGGCTGGTTCGGGCGCTGAATCTCCTGCTGGGTGCGTCGTCGCGGCTTCGGCACAACGACGCCTATCAGTACGACGTGGTAAACCTGACGCGTCAGGTACTGGGCCAGCTCGGCCTGCCGATGGTGGACTCCGTCCAGGCGGCGTATCGGAGGAAGGATCGCAAGGCATTGGAACGGGCCGAGCAGCGGGTTGTGGAGCTGCTGCGCGACCTCGATACTCTGGTCGGCACCCGAAAGGAATTTCTGCTGGGCCGCTGGCTGGAAGACGCGAAGAGCTGGGGCGAGACCGACGACGAACGGGCGCTCTATGAATGGAATGCGCGGAACATCATCACCCTCTGGGGCACCAAGTGTACCGAGGGGGAGAACGACGACCTCAACCTGTATGCCTACAAGCAGTGGCAGGGGATGTTCACCGATTACTACCTGCCCCGTTGGGAGGAGTTTTTCCGCCGGCTGAACGCGTCGCTGGATGAGGGGAAGGAATTCGACCGCAGTCCGTTTGCGGAATGGAGCTGCCAGTGGGAGCAGGCGTGGTCAAAGGAGCGGAAGAGTTATCGCACCAGGCCGGAGGGAGATCCCATCGGCACCGCGAAGCGGCTGGTGGCGAAGTATGGGTTGGGCGGCGATGGGGCCGGGGCCCGCAGATGATGCATAGTTGGCTTTGGCTGGCAGTCGCGCTGGCGATTGCCGCACCGAACGTTGTGCTTGGGCAGGAGGTCAGGCCGCCTGCGTATGTCCCATCGATGCCTTTTCCCGATGACTACCCGGCAGCTGCGTGCACCGTGCCGCAACCGGATTCGACCTTCCAGGTCGTCGTGCTCGACAGTGGGCGCGCCAGCGTGGCCATACCTCGGCGATTTTCCCCACGGCCGCCGCGGCTGGATCATGGCGTATGGTCGCAGAGGTGGGAGACCGCTGATTCTGGAGCCGGCCCTGCGATCGACATACAGGTCGGGCCCCGGGCGTTTTCACGGGGGGCCGAGAGCGTTGGCGGCCATGGTCGAGCTGAGATATGGCAGACAATCTGGCCAGTTTTTCGAGATGCGGCGCATCCCGATTGGCCACCCCGCAGTGCGGATGCGCGGAACCCGGTGCGACGAATCGAGTGCGCCGATTGCCTTGTGATCAAGGATGTCTGCCGGACTGCCATCGGCGGGCAGCGAGTCCCTATCGCGACTGGACAATTCGAAGGTTGGGGAGACGATCGAGCGGGATTGGGCGTCTGGGATCTGGGACGAGAACGGCGGCTAGTGATCATGATCATCGGGCGCAGCGAAGCCGATCGCGATGCGCTGCTGCCGGTCTTATGGACGGTCAGGGCTCGTTGAACCGGCTCTCCCCGATGTTACTGCTGGCGGCGCTCGCATGTGCCCACCCGGTCGTGGAGGCCGCCGCGCCTGATGACTTCTTCCAGGTTGCCGCGCACGCGTCGCAGTACGCCTGCTTCTTTGCGTCGTCGGATCCAATCACCTTCGGTGCTGCAACTGAAGGTGCGAGCGGCCCGAGCTGGCTTGCCCTTCGCCGCTGGCCGAGTGACACGAGCGGACTGGCCTATTTCGGAGGCGCAAGCCGGAAAGCGCCTCCTATCACTGGCCGCTGGACGCGTGAGTCGGACGGGTCCGCTGTGATCGTCTGGAATAATCAGTTTACCGGCGCGAACTACCGGGTGCGCATCACAGCCGATAGTATGACAGGTACCGGCATCCTGAGCACCGATCAGCCCGCGTACGATTCGGGCGGCGCCGCCCGGCAGCATGAGTTACGATGGCGAGTAAGCGCCCACCGGGGAGATTGTCACATCCGGATGTAACGCTCTCTCACACTCTCCCTGGCTCGCGCGCTACCGAATGAGCCGCTGTTCGACACAAAAAGGCTGCGCCGAACGCACGGTCACCTCGGCGAACCCCGGATGGTTTGGATTGAAGAGGTAGTTGGATTCCACCTCCACAATGGCGCTGGGTACCTTGAGAACCGCTGTGCGCGCCTCAGCCACCCAGAGATCGCCGATCCGTTGGGTTTCGAAAAGCGGCGGATGGCGGCGCCACGTCTCTGGAAGCCGCCGCCGATCCAATTCTTCAGCCAGCTCATCGGGGAATTCAATTCGGATGAGTGAATAGGAAGAGAGCACCCGGGCGTCCTGTAGTCCGACCAGTACCTCCAGAGCAGCGAGCGCTACCGACTCCGATGCGTAGGCGACGCGCCTTCCAACGCTGTTCCAGCGACCTCCATTCAGCCGGGCGCCTTCGCCATCAAACGCGCTGGTTGAGTACCGAGTCTTCGAGAGTCGCCACGCGACGATCACGGCCGGTTACACCGCGACGCCGTGCTCGATCCGCCCGATCAGGTGCTCTACTTCAAGCGCCCCGACGTCGGTGGCCGCCAGTTCGAGCGGCACCAGATTGCCGAGCAGCGGCTGCCGGGAGGTAAGCCAATGTCGTGCGCCATCGGGGTCGCCTTCAAAGAGAGCAAGTGCACGGCCGAACACGCGCGCGGCACGGACCAGCCGATCGGATTCGTCCGGCTCCAGCCGACCCGACTTCCTGCGGCGGGCAAGTGTGCGAGCAGGCAGCTGGATCAGGTTGGCGATGGCGCCCCACGAGAGCTCTGTGTTGTGCTGGAAGCGCTCCAGAGCACTGTATGAGAGCCCCTTGCGGAGGTGAAGGTAGATTTTGAGCGGCTGGTAGTTCCGGAGACCCAGCAGGGCAATGTAGGAATGCTCAGCCCGGGCTGGCGAGTTGAGCTGGGCCTTGAACTCAGCGAGATCGGGAGGTTGGCGCAACGCAGTAACGGTCCTATCCATCCCTGCCATATGACATAACAATGTATGCCATATGGCCGGTCGTCAATATCGTGCGTCCCCGTCGAGAGGCCCGATGCAACCGCTCCGCTCCGCTCGCATCCTCTTCCTGTCCGCCCTCGTTCCGCCCCTCCTGGCCGGGTGCGTCACCAATCCGCATCCAATCCCGCTCACACCCGCTACCCTGGTCGACGCGGCGCCGTTCGGTCTCACCGACACGGCATGGCCTGCGCCCGATTCCGTTAGCTGGCTGCAGCGGCCGATTACGACTGCAGGTGGCGCAGCGGAGGACGACTCCATACCCATTGACTGGTATCGGGTAGAAGCAGGCGGCGGAGCGGCCTGGCTGGGCCGCGTAGATAATGGCATTCGGTACTACCGGTTTGAATTTCCCGGACGTACTCTCTCCGAGGTCACCTCGAGCTATCGCAAACGGCTCGGCAAGCCGCGGTGGGGGAGCGGGGAGCATGGTGCGACGGTTGAGTGGCTGGATGGTATCAGGCTCTTCGCTCTTACCGCAGACAGTGACTCCGCCGCGACATCTGGCATGCTGGTATGGGTCTTGGTTGAGCCGGGCAGGCCAGTCTTGCCAACAGACTGGGAACAGTGCCAGCCAGGGGGAATCATCCAGCTCTGTCCGCGATCGGAGCAGTAGGTCGATATCTCGCCTTTCATCCCGGAGGGGTCATGGGTTGTCGGCAGCGCTGGTGCATTGTCCTGTGTGCTGCCGCCTTGCTGGCCGGCTGCGCCGATCTCAAGGATCTCGGCAAACTCCAGCAGGGCCTGGCCGCCAATTTCCATACCAGCGGCGTCGCGATTGACCTCGCCAACGGCAATGCCCTCACAGTTACATTCGTCAACCTGGCCGTCAGCGAATCCGATCGCCCGTCCCTCTGCCGGCAAGCGGCGGAGTTCGTGCGCGACCACTACGCGGGCTATGGCCACCTGCGCACCGTCGCGGTCGGCTTTAAGCGGCAGGTCGGCATCGCCGGGTTTTCTGCGTCCCGCTCCACTGTCCCCTGCCAGTACACAACAGCGGAGTTAGCCACCCCACTCACGCCGCACGAGGGGATGCT
>DASSTY010000228.1:0-3237 GCA_035707585.1 Gemmatimonadales bacterium | reverse complement strand
CCGTCAGGGTGTCGGGGCCGTAGATGCCGATGCTGTCTCGCGACGCAATGGCGCGGTAATAGAGTTCCAGTGCGGCAAGATTGGTGGTCGCCACCGCGCTCACCGCCGAGTCCTCGCCCGGCGAGAGCTGCACGCGCAGTGCGTTGGCCACCTGCCGCGCGATATCGCCTTGTATTGCAAAGACGTTTTCTGCCGTGAGCGGGCGGTCATAGCTGTCGGCCCAGAGCTGCCGATCGTGCTCGGCGTCTTCCAGCGCTACGGTGACGTGAACCTGTCCGCCCGACCGCTGCACGCTGCCGGTGAGCAGCACCGAGACGCCAAGATCGGCCGCTATGTCGCGATCCGGCTTGCTGCCGGCCTGATAGTTCCGCACGGCCGTTCGGGAAGCCACCTGAAACGCCGGGATCTTGCCGAGCTGGGTGATGATGTCACCGTGCACGCCGGCCACGAACGCGGCGTCCGAGGAATCGTTGCCGATCGATTCGAACGGCAGCACGGCGATGCTGTAGCCGGCCTCCCGCGCGCTCGCCGCCGGCGCCCTGTCTCGGCGGATCACCAGCCACGCGGCGACCACCAGCAATACCAGCAGCCCGCCCGCCGCGGCCAGCAAGACTCGGTTGGGGCGCCGTGCCGCCGGGGCTCCACTGCTTTTCGATGTGGCGCTGGTTGAAATCGATGATGTCAGGGCGGCCGAGAAGTCGGAAGCGGTGGCGAAGCGGTCGGCTGGCGACTTGGCCAGGGCGCGAGTCAGCGCCTCGGTCACCGCCGGCGAGACCATCGGCCGAAACTGGGTCACCGGGGGAACCGGCGCCATCACATGCTGCCGCACCAGGGCCTCGACGGTGGCGCCGACGAACGGCGGCTGTCCGGCCAGCATTTCGTACAACACGCACGCCAGCGCGTACTGGTCGCTCCGCCCATCCAGCTTGCGCTCGCCAGACGCCTGCTCGGGACTCATGTAGATCGGTGTTCCCACCACCAGGCCGGAATCGGTGAGGCGCTGGGTCTCGTTGGACGACAGCGCTCGGGCGATGCCGAAGTCCATCAGCATGCCGTGCCCGCCCTCGAGCAGGATGTTTTCGGGCTTGACGTCACGATGAATCAGCCCGCGCTGGTGGGCATAGGCCAACGCGTCGGCAATGTCGGCGGTGATCCGGAGCGCGTCTTCTACCGGGAGCTGCCGCTCGCGCGCCAACCGAGCCCGCAATGACTCACCCTCGACGAATGGCATCACGTAGTAGAGGAGGGCCGTGGGTCGTGACTCACGACTGATAACGGCCTCCCCCGAATCGAACAGCGGCAGAATATGCGGGTGGTGCAGCGAGGCGGCGATCTCGATTTCGCGGGCAAAGCGGTCGGCGCCGAGTGCCGCGGTGAGTTCGGGTTTGAGGACCTTGAGGGCAACCTGCCGGTGATGCCGCAGGTCTTCAGCGAGGTAGACCGTCGCCATCCCGCCGGCGCCCAGCTCGCGCTCGATCCGGTATCGGCCGGCCAGCGCCTCCGCCAGGCGGGGTATCGGGTCGGTCACGCCGGCGTCCTGGCCAGGGTCGCCCGCCTACACGTCGAGCCGGTAGGCAATGGCAACCGCCGCGGCGCTGGCGACGATCCAGAGGATCTGGAACCAGTAGAAGAACGGGATCCCGGCGATGCTGGGCTCGGCGCGGTTATAGAGCGGCACCCAGAGCGAAACGACGACGACCAGCAGGAAAAGCGCGTAGACCAGCAGCCGCGGGAGCCAGCCAGCTCGGCCCGGGCGGTCAGGTTCTGGCTTCATGGCGCTACCGGCCATGGTTCACCTCCATTGCCGCTGCAGCCTCGGTCCGGCCGAGCGCGCGGAGCACCGGCGCGTACGCCGCCCTGGTTTGTCTGATCTCCGGACTGTCGGCCGGATAGGCTTTCATCTGGAGCACCAGGGCCAGATGATAGAGGGAGTCCGCAGCCCGGAGACGGCCGGTACCGGCGTAAACGCCGGCCAGCCCCGCCAGGTCATCCGCTCGGTCGGGTGATTGCGGATCCAGTGTGCGGTCGTCGATTGCGATGGCCTCCAGATACAGCGGCTCGGCCTCGTGCCACCGGTGCTGGAGACTGTAGATGTTCGCCAGGTTCGCCAGTACGGTGCTGTAGCGTGTAGACGCTTTGCCGTAGATGTCCAACACCGCCGGAGCGACCCGCACCAGCAGCGACTCCGCTTCAACGTAGCGGTGCATCCGCTTCTCGGCTGTGGCGAGATTGTTGTAAGCGCCGAGCACAGTGGAGTTCCGGAGGCCGAGGACCGGCTCCATGGTGGCTATCACCGAACGGAATTGAGCGGCGGCACTGTCATACTGCTTTCGCTGTACGTACGTGATCCCCAGGAGGTTGTGCGCGTTCATCGCGAACGCGGTGGCGGAGTCGCCTCCGCGCGCGAGGAGGTCGATCGCCGTCCGGGCGTGGACCGCGGCCGCCGTCGGATCGGCGCGCATGAACGCCAGCCGCCCGAGTTCGTAGTTGTCGGCGGCGAGCACCGAATCCGGCAGCCCTGCGATCCGCTCCCGAATCGCGAGTGACGCAGTCATCGCTGATTCAGCGGGAGCGAAGGCGCCCCGCTCGGCCAGCAGGCTCCCGAGGTCGAGTTGGCTCTCCGCCACCGCCGCACTGTCCACGGGTACGGTGTGGCGGCGGAGATCGAGCGCCTGGCGGAGCAGTGGCTCGGCGCGATCGAGCAGGCCGAGACTGCCATAGACCTTGCCCATGGTGCGCAGGAGCCGGCTTTTCACGACGGGTTCCGTCGAGAGCTCGTGCTCGATCCGGGCGGATCCGGAGTCGAGCAGCTCACGGGCCGTGATGCTTCCACGATCCCGGACATTCGGATTCGACACCGCGAAGAGCTGCACGAGGAAGTCCGACGTCTTGGCGGCAACCTGCGCCTCATGCTTCGCTTGTCTCTCGGCTCGGCGGGCCCGCACGAACCCCAGCACCGCCAGCGAGCCGCCCGCCACCACACTCACGACCACCAGCCCCAACGCGATCGCCGCCACTCGGTTCCGCCGCACCAGCTTGCCGAGGCGATATCCCGCGCTCGGCGGACGCGCGGTCACTGGCTCGTCCGCGAGGAATCGTTGCAGGTCCATCGCCAGCGCATTGGCCGTGTCGTATCGGCGGCCGCGGTCCTTCTCGATCGCCTTCATGACGATCCAGTCGAGATCGCCCCTGAGCTGCCGAACGAGGTGCTGGACATCGGCCCGGCGGAGCGAGGCG
>DASSTY010000227.1:0-3791 GCA_035707585.1 Gemmatimonadales bacterium | reverse complement strand
TCAACTGAAAGCTGTCGGTTCCCTGAGCGGGGAGCGGCCAGGTGAGGCCCCGCACCGCGGTGGGATTGAGGACGATGGTGGGGTACTGATCGGTCTCCAGAATCCGCCGGCGAACGTAGCCGTCACGGCGGTCGCGGTCGGTGGCGAGCGTCGCCGCCTGAATCACGAATTGGGAACTCTCGGGAATGATCTGCCCGGTGCTGTCGAACGCGATTCCGCCGGTGACCGCGGTGGTTCTCCCAATGGCGTCATTGGGAAGATCGACATGCACCAACTGCTCCTGCACGCGGTAGCGGGCTTCGTTGCCGGTGGGCGCCACGACCAGCTTGATAGTGCCCGGCTTGATCGCCCCGGTGATCGCCGGAGCCCAGCCGGCCGCGGTGAGCGCTCCCGCCAGACCGAGCGCCAACGCCACGGTGCCGACCCTTCCTTTACCGGAGTACCGTCGTCCCGAGTTCCCTGCGTTCATCCCTGCTCTCCCGTGAATTAGGTTCGCAATTCGTCTCGCAATCGCCGAAGGCGTCACACCTGCACTACGTCCAGCCGGCCCACTTTGTTGTGAAGAACTCCTCATCTTCGCATCACGCCATTCTGATGCTAATTGGAGTAGAATACGGCTGGCCCTCATCTGGAGGCACGATGGCCCGTCAAATCATGGTCCCGCTGGACGGCTCCGAGCTGGCCGACCATGCCGTTCCGGTAGCGGGGCGAATCGCCCGTCAGACTGGCGCAGAGATCCACCTGGTCGCGGTTCACCGGCCGCTGTCGGTGACGATGCTCAACATGGGGCTGGGCGCCGATGCGATCACCTCTTCCGGAGAACTCGACGAGGCCAATCGAGCCGAACTGACCGACCATCTGCGGAAGAAGGCTGCCCTGCTGCGGGAGGAGTGCGCGGTTAAGGTGATGCCGGTGCGGCTCGACGGCGTTGCGCCGGTACCGGAGCAGCTGCTCTACTATGTGGAGAAACACCAGATCGATCTCGTCGTCATGACCACCCACGGACGAGGTGCGCTGGGCCGGTTCCTGATGGGCGGCGTCGCCGATGCGCTGGTCAGGACGCTCTCCCGCCCCTGCCTGCTGCTCCGCGGCGAGGTTGGCGAAAACCCGCTTCGCCGGGTGCTGATTCCACTCGACGGCACCGAGGATGCCGAGCGCGCGCTGGACATCGTGCTGGAGCTGCTCCCCGCCGAGGATCTCGACATCCTGCTCGCGCAGATCGTTCCTCCGCTCCCCTGGGTGCCGCCCGCTCTCCCGCTCGGCGGCGGCGACTTCCTGGCCGACGTCATGGCGCAACGACGCACCGCGGCCTCCGGTTATCTCGGCCAGGTCGCCGCCAATCTGGAGCAGCGGGGACTCCGGGTGCGCACCGTTGCCCAGATCAATTCCAGCGCCGCAGCTGCCATTCTGGACCTGATCGAGCCCGAACGGATCGAGCTGGTGGCCATGTCGGCGCGTCGGCGCAGCGGCGCGGACCGCCTGCTCCTGGGCAGCGTCATGGACAAGATAGTGCGATACGCGCCGGTGCCGGTGCTCGTCGCGAGGGAGTGACCACCCTCACGTACAAACCCCTGGCTGCGCGGCATAATTCGGTCGGAGGCCCTGACCCGAGACCGGAGCATGCCGCTGTATGCCAACCCGATCTGAAGCTGCCCGGCCTGTGCAGTCGGCCTCGAGCCGATGAAGCCCCGCAACCTCATCCGAATTGCGCTGGGCGTGCTCACCGCGATCGGTGGCTTCCTCGATGTCGGGGCCGTGGCCACCGCCGCCGAAGCCGGCTCGCGCTTCCGCTTCCGGCTGTTGTGGGTGGTGGCGCTCGGCACGCTCTGCGTCATTTTCCTCGTCGAGATGGTAGGACGTCTGGCATCGATCAGCCAGCACGCCTATGCCGATGCCGTTCGTGAGCGCTTTGGATTTCAGTTCTATGCCTGGTCGCTGATCGCCGAGTTCACAGTAGACTTTCTGGTGCTGGGCGCCGAGATCGGCGGAGTGGCGCTGGCACTTCAGCTCGTCACCGGGATCGGGTTCCAGTGGTGGGCGATTCCCGTCGCTATTGCCGTATGGCTCACCGCCTGGCTCGGCACCTTCTCAGCCATCGAAAACAGCGTCGCGCTGCTGGGGCTGATCACGCTGGTATTCGTGTTCAGCACGATTTCGCTGCACCCGCAGTGGCGCGAGCTGGCGCGTGGCTTCATTCCAACCGTCCCGTCTCACGACACGGCTCACTACCTGTTCGTTGCGGTAAGCATCATGGGGGCGATTCTGAGCCCTTATCTCCTCTACTTCTATTCCTCCGGCGCAATCGAAGACCAGTGGAGCGAGGCGGACCTCGGAATCAATCGCATCGTGGCCAGCGTGGGAATGGGATTCGGAAGCGTGGTGCAGATGGGCGTGCTGGCAACCGCCGCACTGGTGCTGGCCCCGCGCGGAATCCGGATCGAACAATACAGTCAGATCGCACTCACATTGTCCGAACCGTTCGGCCGCTGGGGATACTACCTGTTCGCCGCCTCGCTCGGGATCGCCTGCTTCGGAGCCTGCATGGAGCAGGCGCTGGAGACCTCATATGTGGCGGCGCAAGCCTTCGGCTGGAACTGGGGTGAGAGCAAGCGGCCCGCTGAAGCCGCCCGGTTCAGCATCGTCTACACCATCAGCATTTTCTCATCAGCTCTTCTCATGGTGGTCGGCATCGATCCGCTCAAGCTCACCATGTTCTCGATGGCGCTCACCGCCCTGATGCTCCCGATCGTGGTGGTTCCGCTGCTGGTGCTGATGAACGACCGCCGCTACGTGGGCGAGCATACCAACAACTGGTTCAGCAACGGCATCGTCGGCGCCGTCCTGGCGCTTACCTGCGTCATCGCGATCGTGGCGATTCCGCTGGAATATTTCGGAGGCTAGCATGCACCTGTTTCGGGATGTGCTGGACAGCCAGATAGTGGATCGCGATGGCCGGCAGTCTGGCAAGGTGGATGGATTGCTGGCTCAGCTTCGGCCGGATGGCCGCCCGGTGGTGGTGGCCCTCGAGAGTGGATTTCCCGAGCTGGTGCGCCGGATCAGCGTTCGAGTGGGTGATTGGACTGCCGCGCTCGGCCGGCGCTGGGGCATTCGCCGCGGCGAGGTGTATCTCATTCCGGTGTCTCGCGTGCGCGATGTGGGAATCGACATCGATGTTGATCTCGACGCCAGCGAAACCCCGCTCTTTGCCTGGGAACACTGGCTCCGGGAAAAGGTGGTTCGCCGGATCCCGTGGAGTGGCTGGTGACTGCGCCGGAGATTCACCTGGAGCGGCTGCTGGGCCGCAAGGTGAGAGACCCCGACGGGCGGAGCGCCGGCTCGATCGAGGAAATCGCGGCGGAAGACGGCAGCGGCGAATGGCTGGTGACCGAATACATCACCGGCCCGGTCGGCGCACTGGAGCGGCTCGCCGCCTACGGCCCGGGACTCTGGCTGTTGGGATGGCTCGGCGCCGGCAAGTCACCCAATGGCTATCGGATTCCGTGGGATCAGCTCGATCTGAGCGAGCCGGAGCACCCGCGGCTGCGCTGCCTGATTAGCGAGCTGAAGCGGGCTGATTCAGCCGGACCGCCCGGCGGCTCACCCCCACGGGCGCACCGCGCCTGACGAGCGGGGCGGCGACGGCGTTCGGCGGCCGGCACTCCAACCCGCAACGGCAAGCGGCAGCGAACTCGGCTCCGGAATCGAAGGGGCCGACGCAGCGCCCAGCCGTTCCCGAACGATGTACCGTGGCCGGCCCTGCACCTCCGAAAGCACCCGCCCGAGATATTCTC
>DASSTY010000226.1:0-3596 GCA_035707585.1 Gemmatimonadales bacterium | reverse complement strand
CGCCAACCCGAATTCGGTGTCATCCACCTGGAGCACCCCGGCATCTCCGCCCGGGCCCAGAGCGGTGCGAGCCCGCACTGTGGAATCGTACTGCTCGAAGATCCATCGCTTGGACGCGATGTTGGGTTCGTCGAGCAGAATCTCCAGCGCGCGCTCGATACCGTGCTGAGGCAGCCGGTCGGGCCGCGCGTTACGCCGGGCCGCGGCGACCTCGCTCTCCCGCGCTTCGGGATGGTAGACCGGGCAGTCGTCCACGAGACGCTGGCCGGGAATGGCGGCAACGACCCGATCTCCATGCCGGACGCGGAAGATCCCGTCGTCGGTGACGCGTCCGATCGGCTCCGCGCCCAACTCCCATTTGGCGCAGACCGCCTGCGCCTCCGCCACGCGCTCCGGCTCAGCCACCACCAGCATCCGTTCCTGCGATTCGGAGAGGAGGATCTCGTAGGGCGTCATCCCTGGTTCGCGCACCGGAACCCGGGCCGTGTCGATCTCTACGCCAACGCCGCCGCGCGCCGCCATCTCCGCGCTGGAACTGGTGAGTCCGGCGGCACCCATATCCTGGATCGCGACGATCAGCCCACCGGTAATCAGTTCGAGACTCGCCTCCAGCAGCAGTTTCTCGGTGAACGGATCGCCTACCTGAACCTGGGGCCGGCGGGCTTCGCTCTTTTCACTCAATTCCTCGGAAGCGAAGCTGGCGCCGTGGATCCCGTCGCGGCCGGTGCGCGCACCGACGGCGAGCAGCACGTTGCCGACCCCGTGGGCGGCAGCCCGGATCAGGTCGGATTCCCGGAGCAAGCCCACGCACATCGCATTGACCAGCGGATTGCCGGTGTAGCCCGGCGCGAACCCGACTTCTCCGCCGAGTGTGGGCACGCCCATGCAGTTGCCGTAGTCGCCGACGCCACGAACCACTCCAGCCAGCAGATACCGATTGCGGGGCAGGTCGAGCGGGCCGAACCGAAGACTGTTGAGCACGGCGACCGGGCGAGCGCCCATAGTGAACACATCGCGCAGGATTCCGCCGACTCCGGTTGCCGCGCCCTGGTAGGGTTCCACCGCGGAGGGATGGTTGTGCGATTCGATCTTGAAAGCGACCGCCCATCCATCGGGGAGGCGCAGTACACCGGCGTTTTCGCCGGGGCCCTGTACCACCTGTGGCCCCTCGGTGGGAAACAGCTTGAGGATCGGCCGCGAATGCTTGTACGAGCAGTGTTCCGACCAGAGCGCCGAGAAAATGCCCAGCTCGGTGAAGGTCGGTGTGCGGCCCAGCAGCCGCTCGATCTGCTGATACTCCGAAGGCGTGAGATTGTGCTCCCGAACCAGCTCGGGGGTGACCGGCGGCTCGCCGGGGTACTGGTGGGCTTCGGTTGCTTCAGTCAACGGTGCGATCCTGGTGCCTTGGCAAGGCGGCCTCCTCATCGGCCAGCGGGTGGCGGAGCGTTTCGAAGACATCCTGCAGCAGCCGGCCGAGGATGCCGGGGTTCTCGTGATGTTCGAGCACCAGCTCGATTTCGTCCGCATCAACCCAGATGCCGCCGCAGCGCGGGCAGGTTTCGACCTGGACGCCATGGAACTCGCGGGTGCCCAGATCGCCGCCGTCCTTGGGACACTTGAGATAGTGCGAATGGCGTTCCATCGATTCCTGGGTGGCGCGCAACTCAGCCCGGCGACGGCGCAGGAGTTCGGCGTCGCGGCGTGCGAAGTATTCGTCTTCGTTGCGGCTGGGTTTGTTCATCGTCATCGAGACACCTCCCGCTTCAGGACGACTTGCCGGCGGTGGGAGTCCAGGCCGCCATGGAATTGAAGAAGCCGGCGCCGTCGGCCGGGCCGAGCGCCGGGTCGGCCGCGCGCTCGGGGTGCGGCATCACGCCGACCACTGTACCTGCCGCATTGCAGATCCCGGCGATGTCGTTGGCCGACCCGTTGGGGCTGGCCTCCTCGCGCTCCACGTAGCGGAGCACCACCCGGCCTTCGGCTTCCAGCATGCGGAGCGTGTCGGCGTCGGCGACGAAGCGGCCATCACCGTGGGCCACCGGCAGCCGAATCTGCGCGCCCGGCGCATAGGTCGAAGTAAACGCGGTATTGGTGCGCTCCACCCGGACGTCCACCGGCCGCGACAGGAAAGTGAGCCGGGCATTGCGCATCAGGGCACCGGGCAGGAGCTGCGATTCGCAGAGAATCTGGAATCCGTTGCAGATCCCGAGCACCGGCCCCCCGGCGGCGGCGTGCCGCTGAACTGCCTGCATCACCGGGCTGAACCGCGCAATGGCACCGGAGCGGAGGTAGTCGCCGTAGCTGAACCCGCCGGGAATCAGCACCACATCGGCGGCCTTGAGGTCGGTGTCGCGATGCCACACGAAATACGCTTCGGCGCCAACCCGTTCGGCGGCGCGCAACGTTTCTGCATCGCAATTGCTGCCGGGAAAACGAAGAACAGCAACCCGCAGCATCAGGCCTCCTCCACCTCGATGAGGTAATCCTCGGTGACCGGATTGGCCAGCAGCTTGTCGCACATTTCGCGGGCGCGCTGCCTGGCGGCATCGGGCGACTCGGCGCTGAGCGCGAGTTCGATGGCTCGGCCCACCCGGACCCGCTCGGTACCCTGAAAACCGAGCATGGCGAGTGCGTGCTCCACCGCCTGGCCCTGCGGGTCGAGCAGTGTGGCGCGGGGCATCACTCGTACGTGAACGCGATAACTCATTCAGAGGACTCCGGATGGCGGCGGTCACCGGGAAGGGGGCGCCGCTCGCGGTGAACGGGGCGCTCGGGCATCGCCAGCGCCGCCGGCGGTTCGTCGTATCCGGTCGGGATTTCCCGCCGGTCCATCAGGCCCAGCACCACCGCACGCCCCAGCCCGAACAGCATGTAGGCGAGCCCCAGAGGGAACAGTACGTACTCGGGGACGGTAAGGGCACCAATCAAAACCGCCAGACTGAAGATCAGCCCGGCGATTCCCGATACCGAGCGGAGCCCGATCGGCGGAAACTTGGGATACTTGACGTTGCTTACCATCAGCACCGACAGAAGCAGCATCAGCACCACCAGCCCCTGATGCTGCAGGTCGAGATACGACAGCGACGCGCGGTACCAGGGCGTCTGGCTGAAGGCGTAGAACACGGCCAGCGTCATTCCTGCGGCCGGCGACGGCATCCCGGTGAACCAGTTGGACGGCGCGCGCCCGTGCGCGATCACGTTGTACCGGGCCAGCCGGAGCGCTACCGCCACCACGTAGATGTAACAGAGAATCCACCCGAACCGCCCCGAGGTGGCGAGCTCCAGAAAGTAGATCAGAAGCGCCGGCGCCACGCCGAACGAAATCACGTCCACCAGCGAATCGAGCTCGGCGCCGAAATTGGTGCCGGTGTTGGACAGCCGGGCGATTCGGCCGTCCATCATGTCGAGCAGCCCGGCAAAGACGATGAACCATCCGGCCCAGAGGAAGTTGCCGTTGAAGGCCGACACGATGGACCAGAAACCGAAGAAGAGATTGCCGAGCGTGAAGGCGCTCGGCATCACCACGACCACCCGGCGCATCCGCCCCGGTTCGTATTCGCCCCCTCGGCGTCGAGGCCGCCTCATGCCCACGCTCC
>DASSTY010000225.1:0-4715 GCA_035707585.1 Gemmatimonadales bacterium | reverse complement strand
CCCTCCTTCGGCAACCACTGCATCGCCGGCCGGCGGCGGGGTCGGCTGGACCGGATTGTTCTTGACGTAATTGAGGATCGTGGTGATCCGGTTGGGGCTCAGGTCGCGGCTCACCGGCATCTTGGTCGGGTCGGTATCGTCCCGGGTGAGATACCAGCCGATGGCTCCCCGGCTGACACCATCCACGTTGTAATTCGGATCCGAGGTGTAGATCGGGTACCAGGGCGGATTGTTCATGAAGGTGGTGAAGGAGTGCTGGTCGGTCAGGGCGATTCGATCGCGCATGAACGGGAACAGCTTGTCATAGACCGCCATCAGCGACTTGATATCGTCCCAGGTCGGCTCTTCGATCACGTCGTACTGCGACCATGCCAGCACCGATACCTGCGGCTGCTGGGGTGCGCTCTGCGCCGGATTCTGATCCGGCAGGCAGGGATAGACGAAATAGAGCTGGCCATCGAGCAGCGGCGTGCGGCTGCCCGGGTCCTTGACCACCTTGAGCGTCATCGTGGCGACGCCATTCGCCCCGACCGGAGTAATCGAAGCTTTCAGCGCGCCATTGGCCTGCTTGGTATCACCTGGACTGCTCCGCGGCACTGTGGCACCCGGAGTGTCGCCGTGCACCGGAACGACCTGGGTGGCCAGCTCTTTTCCAATTGCCGGCTGACCCCACTCGGTGACCCGCACTGGAATCGTCTGGATTTTCAGGGGGCTGCCTTCGTCGCTGGCCATGCGAACCACACGGATATCGCTCGCGATCAGAATGCCGGAAGGATCTTCCGCCCAGAGCGTCTGATCACCGATGTCAGTGCGCGAGCTGTCCAGTGACAGTGGCGAACTCTGCAGGCTCACCGCGGCGCCGGACGGAATCGGAATCGAGCAGATGCCGGCGGTCAGACCAAAGGCAGATTGATAGGGCACCTCGCCAATCACGAAACGCAGCGGCCCGCTGCCCACCAGCGCCGTGAGCGTGCCGAGGTCGGCCGCTGGGCCGTTTACCGTGGCGCGGCAGAGGGCGTTGGCCAGGTCGATGGTGAGGAGCCCTCGTGTGGTATCGACCTTGAACGGCGCGGCGTTGGCGTTGGGGATGAACCACGGCAGCACGGTGCCGGTCTTCTTCGCTACGGCGTCCACACTGCGCCCCACCAGCATTCGCGGGCCGGGCGTCTGGATCGGATCCGACGTCATCCAGGGACCGATTGCGCCGATCACTCGGCCGAACCGCCGGTAGTTGATTCCTGGCTTCCGTTTCTCTCCGTCGGCCAGGGTGGGTGCGTCGGGAACGTTGATGTAGGCGTCGGTGGTGAAGCGGAACGACAGGACGATGCAGCCGTCAGCCTGGGCAGCCGCGGCGCGGAGCTGCTGCACCACGGCGGAACCGGCGCCGGCGGGCCAGCCCGAGACGGGGATCCGGATCACCGTCTGGAACGCGCCGGCGGCGTAGCTGTCTCCGCCGGGGCTGCCCCAGCCGTACTCGCTGTCGCTCCACCCGCGTTCCGGCATCACCGCCTTGAACCAGGAGTCGTTGAGCGAAGGCGGATCGCATGCGCCGGTGAGGACCAGACCGTCACCGCAGTCGAGTGAAACGCTGAGGCCATAGATGGTCGAGACATTCTGCTGGTAGACGTCGATGTCGACGATCTTGGCGGGCGTCGGCTGGTCGACGCTGCGGAACGGTGCGCCGATCACCGGATCCGCCACGGAGGCGCCGTTCTCGTCCACCACCGAGATGACCTTGCAGTCGACCAGTCTGAACCAGTGGCGGCCGTACGGCTCCTGCCACGGCGAGGGCAGTACGTTGGGCTCGTAGTGGGTTGGGTCGTTATTGACGGTGCTGGGGTCCGTGTAGAAACTGCCGGACAGGTGGAGTCTCGGGGGGTCGAGATAGCTCACGGAATCCGTCCTGAGTTGTGTGGGGAGACGGGTAGAAGGTACGGCGGGGTTGGGTGGGGAACAAGGGAGCGGGGGAGGGGTCGTGGGACGTGGGCGGGAAACGGGAAACGGGAAACGGGGGGATCGTAGGGGCGCGGTTTCGGCGCCCCCGGGTGGCGCGGGGCGTGGGGCGGGGCGCGGCGCGTGGAAAGCCGAGTAATTGGATCCGGGCGGAGAGGAGAGGCGCCGGGCGGATTCGAACCGCCGAATGGAGGTTTTGCAGACCTCTGCCTTACCACTTGGCTACGGCGCCGGGAGCGAGGAAACTAACATGCTCGGCGGCGGGGAGACAGGCCGGGGAGGGCTCTCGAACACCTCTCCGGCCCTTGCGCATCCCGGTACCGCGAGCCACTCTCCCCTTAGTACCCTCGGGATCCGCTCCGGTCCGTTTGCCCCGGGAGCCCCATGTCGTCGCCATTCCGAGGCCGTGCGATCGGCTGGACGATTGCCGCGGCCGTTCTCTTTGCACCTGTTCCGCTGCTGGGCCAGGGACCCCCGGCCCCGGATGCGTGCGACTCAGCAGCATCCGCTGAACCCGACGATGCCCTTGCCGCCGCCCGCCAACTGATCGCCCGCGGAGAAAGCTGCGACGATCAATCCGCGTTCGCCCACGCTCTCGACCGGCTCGGCACCGAACTCTTTCGTCGTGAGGCGCCCGCCGAGGCGTGGTATCTCGCGGCCCGCGCCCGCTTTGCCCTGGCGCAGCGCGGCGCTATCGCACGAACCGGCCCCCACCTGACGCTGGGTATGTCGTACGCCCAGGGTGCCGTAGCTGCGCTTCGCGAAGCACTCCGCCAGGATTCCACCTACGCTCCCGCTGCGACGCTGCTCGCCAACACCGAGTTGCGCCGGCTCGCCAGAGTCGATGACGACGCCGACGCCGAGTTGATTCGACGCGCCAGCGGCGCCGGCGCCGATGCCGATCTCCTGCTCAGCCGAATGCGCCGCGAAATCGATTGGCGAATTCCCGATAGCGCTCTGGCGCTGGTCGATCGCGCGTTCGCGTCCGGCGCCGATTCCGCACTGGTCGAGCTGGAGCGCGCCCGGGCGCTGCTGATGCTGGGTCGGTTGGCCGACGGCGCCGCGGCCTGGCTCGATGGACTCGCCTCGGCAATGAGCGATTCGGCCCGCGCGGCATACCAGCGCGATCTGGCCTGGGTGGCTACCGATCGGGAAATGGAGACGTTCGACTCAGTGATGGCCGAGCCGCCAGCTGCGCGCCGTGCCTGGGGCGCCGAATTCTGGGAGCGCCGCGGTGCCGCGGATTTTCGTTCAGCGGCAGAGCGATTGGCCGACCATGAGGAGCGGGTTCGATTCGCCTTGCGTGAGTTCGCCGTGCGAGATCGCAATCGCGACTATAACAAGGCGATGGGCTACCACAGCGACCAGCACCTGATCGATGATCGCGGCATCGTCTACATCCGGCACGGTCCGCCGACCCGAATCATTCGATCCGGGGAGAATGCTTTCCTCAAGTGCCCGGTCTATTCCTGGCTCTACGATGCCGGCCCTGATCGCGGATTGGTGGTGCACTTCCGCCCGTACTTCTCCCTGATGATTTCGCCACGGCGCTTTTGCGCGTACCACGACTTCAAGCTCGTCCCGGGCGGCGTCTGGGTCGACCGCAACGTGTGGCAGATCGCCAAGTACGACTCGCTCTACGCGCGATGGCTCGGCGAACGCCGCCCCACGGTACGGCGGCGGCTGGGGCGGCAGGTGGTGGCCGAGGATCTCGACCGAATGGTGCTGGCGGTGACTACCGATGCCGATCCTCATCGATTCGCCCGGGAGCTCCACGGCGTGGTGCGGTCGTATGGACTGTCGGACCCGAGTCGCATTCTGGTTGCGTTTTCACTCCCGCCCGATGGGCTCGGCCTGGTCGGGCACGGGGCGAGTGAGGCAATCCCGCTCCGGCTACGGGTGACCGCGCTGCCCCGCGAGGGCTCGGCTGTCACGCTCGATACCACGATTCTCTACGACGCTTCGCGGCACCTCCGCCCGGATCAGTGGCTGGTTGGCTACGTAGAACTCCCCGCCCCCGGGGCACACTACGAAGTGCGGACACTGATGACCGGCGCCGATCCCTCAGCGGGGTCGTTTCATATTCAGCCGGCCGTCGAGGTCCCGGCGACCATGCCCGGCCAACCGACGGTGAGCGCCCTGGTGCTCGGTACCGCTGCGAGTGAACTCCGCTGGCCCACTTTGGCCGGCGGATTCCCCCTGAGTCCCCTCGACGGGTACAAGGTCGGGAGCGACGTGGAGCTGTTTCTGGAAGTGCACGGGCTTCCCGCCGGTGCAGCGGCTGACGTGGAACTCTCGCTCGCGCCTACGACCGCGCCCAGGCGGGAGGCGGTACAGCTGCGCTCCACCGAGCACGCGAAGGGCACTACGCTGACCGTACGTCGCTCGCTGAGTCTTGCCAAGGTGAAGCCGGGGCTGTACATCCTGAGGGCAGAAGTCCGGCTCCCGGACGGGCAGTCAATCTCTCGCGAACAGACTCTGGGCGTAGGCAATTAGCCGATGCAATCCAAGAGATCCGCAGTCCCCTGCGTGCTCTTCCTGCTCACGGCATTGTGCCGTCCGGCTGGCGGCATGGCGCAGACGGCATTGGCGCCCGATTCCGCTGCTGAACGCTCCCGCCTGATCCGCGAACTGGACAGCGTCGCCCAGGCGGTGACCGTGCATTCCGATTCCGCGCCGCTGTGGCTTCTGCTGGGCCAGGTTCGGCTGGCGCTGGCGCGACGCCACGCGATTGCACGGGAAGGGCCATTGCAGCCGGTCGG
>DASSTY010000224.1:0-6351 GCA_035707585.1 Gemmatimonadales bacterium | reverse complement strand
GCCTCGAGCTGGGTGACTCTGCTGCGGCGACGGCGATGTACGCCGGTCTCATCGACAGCCGGATCCCAGCGCATCGGAGCGCTGCCCGGCTGCAGTATGCCGGCGCCCTGATCGGCCAACACCAGTACCAGCAGGCGCTCACCGTGCTTCACTCGGTTCGCGGCAGACAGGCGCGCGCGCTCCGGGTCGTGGCGCTTGGAGGAGTGGGCCGGGTCCCCGAAGCCGTGGCACTGGGTGATTCCGCACTGGCCGATAAGGACACCCTGGTGAACTGGCCGGCTTTCCTGAATGCGGTGGGCTCGCGCGATCCCGTCGAAGCATCGCGGCTGGTCGATACCCTCGGCGCGCACCTCAAGCTGAACTCGATCGTGATGGCGAAATGGTACCTGGCCGACGGCGGGCGGTTGCTGGCCACCGATACCGCCGCCGCGATCAAGCGGTATGAGGCGTCGATTCGAGACGGCGGCGAGCGCGCTGCCGCCTGGAGCGCACGGCTGGCGGTTGCGCTGCTCCGCCTGCGGAGCGTCCGCAGCGTGGGCGATCTCGCCGGCGTTCGTTTTCAGCTCGACACGATCTCCAAGGGCGATGGCATGGCGGCCGATTCGGCCGGGCAGATTCTCAAGCTGGTGACTCGCCTGCAGGCGGTCGACTCGGTGGTGGCGGGTTCGCCGGAAGGCGATCTGCGACTCTTCTACGCCGGCGAAACCGCGCGAGACTCGCTGGGAATGCGGGGGCTCGCAGCCGAGCTGTTCCGACAGGTGCCGATCGGGTGGCCCGACAGCCCCTACGCGCCCAAGGCGCTCCTGGTGCTGATTCAGCTCGACCCCGCCTTCGCTGACAGCGCTCGCCAGCTACTGACCAGCCGCTACGTCGACAGCCCCTACCTCGCCATCATCCGGGGCGACTCGGCGCCGGGATATCGGGTGCTGGAAGATTCGATGCGGACTTACGGACAAGTGCTCGCCACCCTGATCCAGAACGGCCAATCCACCACCCGGCGGGAGGTCACGCCGCCTCGCCGCGTCAACGTTCCTGCGGGTCCGCCGGCCAGCGGCCGCCGTCTCCCGGGCGACGCGCCGTAGTGTCGCCGCTCCTGGAACGCGAAGTCTTCGGTCAGGAATTTCAGAATCCCGTGGTGCTGGCAGCCGGTACTGCGGGATTCGGCCGTGAGCTCGACGGAGTTGTCGACCTCGAGCGCCTCGGCGGCCTGGTCACCAAAGCGGTGTCGCTGCAGCCGCGTGCCGGCAACCCGCCTCCCCGGGTCGCTGAATTCCGCGGCGGGATGCTCAATTCGGTGGGACTCGCAAACCCCGGTCTGGCGGCGGTGCGCCAACGCGAGCTGGTGTGGCTCGCCTCACGGCTCCATCGCGCCCGCGTCATCGTCAACGTGGTTGGCTTTGAGATCGGTGAATACGCGCAGGTCATCGAGGGACTCGAGCCGGTCACCGGCATCACCGCATACGAACTCAATCTCTCCTGTCCCAACACCAGCGCCGGCGGCATCGAATTCGGCGCTGATCTGGAGTGCATCGGCCGAATCGTCTCGCAGTGCGGCGCTGTCACATCGCGACCACTGATCGCCAAATTGTCTCCTGTCTTGCCCGATCCCTGTGCCGCTGCCGTCGCCGCCCGCGATGCCGGCGCCGCCGGAATCAGTCTGGTCAACACTATGCCGGGCACCCTTCGCCACACCGCCGGAGGCGATTTCCGGCTGGGCCAGGGCTACGGCGGGGTGAGCGGTCCACCGCTTCTCCCAGTGGGGCTCCTGGCCGTCGAGCGGGTGGCGCGCGCCGTCGATCTGCCGATCATCGGACTCGGTGGTGTCAGGACCGCCGACGACGTGCGGCAGTATCTTCGCGCCGGCGCATCGCTGGTGGGAATCGGCACCGCCGCGCTGGCGGATCCTCGCCTCCCCCAACGGATCGTCGCCCAACTGGAACGCGGCCATGGCTGAGATCATCGTTGCGCTGGATTTGCCCGACCGCACGGCGGCGCTTCGGCTGCTGGATCGTTTGCCGGCAGCGCGATGGGTCAAGGTCGGCTCGATTCTGGGGACTCGAGAAGGGGCCCCGCTGGTGCGTGAACTCGTGGGGCGGGGGCTCCAGGTTTTTCTCGATCTCAAGTGGCATGACATCCCCAACACCGTTGCCGGGGCGGTCAGCGCCGCTGCGGAGCTGGGTGTCACAATGGCCACGGTCCACACCCTGGCCGGCATGGCGATGCTGCGGGCCGCTGCCGAAGCTGCGGGAGACCGGCTCGGTCTCGTTGGTGTGACGGTGCTGACCTCGGAAAACGACGCGAGCTACGCAGAGACCCTGGCACGGCCCGGTGTCGTCGTGGCCGAGGACGTGCAGCGGCTCACCGCGCGAGCCCAGGCGGCCGGTCTTCGCGGGGTGGTCTGTTCACCGCACGAGACCGCGTCAGCCAGGGCGGGGCTGGGGCCCGAAGCGTGGGTGGTGGTGCCGGGGATTCGCCGCGCAACTGACCACCGGGGCGACCAGACCCGCACCGCCACTCCCGCCGAGGCGGCCCGCGCCGGGGCCAGTCATCTGGTCGTTGGGCGGCCGATTATCCAGGCGCCGGACCCGGCGGCGGTGCTGGACGAACTGATCGAGGAGACGGCATGCTGACACGCTGGTGGCTGGTTCTGGGGCTGGTGCTGGTCCCGGCGGCCGTCCACGGCCAGGATAGCTCGGCCGCCGCGCCGGCGGGGCTCCGCGAGGCGGCGGAAGAAGCCCGCCAGGCGTGGCAAACCCACGACCTGGGCGCGTTGGTGGCGTCGAGCCCGCGCGTCCTGGTTCAGCTGCCGGGCGCCGATCCGGCCACGGCGCTGGGCCGGGCCCAGGCGGAAGCGCTCCTCCGCGACTATCTGGCCCCGACCCGGGAGCTCGGTGTCGAGATCCGGGCCGCCCGGGAGGTGGAGCCGGGACGGGGGTACGTGGAACTGGCCCGGCGCTACCAGGTCGAGGGCACTCAGGAGGTCCGGACCCAGACCCTCCTCCTGAGCTTTCGGGAGGGGAGAGCAGGGTGGGCGCTGGTGGAGTTGCGGGTGGTCGGATAGCGGGCCGGAACGCGGCATGGTCGTTCCCTTGCGTCACTTAGAGGCAAGGTATAAATTGGACTGCTAGTCCAAAATCCGGCCTTGGAGAAACAAGAGTGAAGGTTCGTTCGAGTGTGAAGCCGATCTGCGAGCACTGCAAGGTGATCAAGCGTCAGGGTGTCACGCGCATCATCTGCAAGCGCAATCCCAAGCACAAACAGCGGCAGGGCTAAAGCATGGCGCGTATTGCTGGCGTCGATCTCCCGCGCGAAAAGCGGGTCGAGGTCGCGCTCACGTACATCTTCGGTATCGGGCGGTCTACCAGCGCCCGCCTTCTCAACGAAACCGGTGTCAGCCCCGATACCCGGGTGCGCGATCTCTCCGATGCGGAAGTTGCCCGCCTGCGGCAAATCATCGAGCGGTCAGTCAAGGTGGAAGGTGCGCTGCGTACCGAAGTCGCCATGAACATCAAGCGGCTGATGGACATCGGCAGCTATCGCGGTATCCGCCACCGTCGCGGCCTGCCGGTTCGGGGCCAGCGCACTCATACCAACGCCCGGACCAAGAAGGGTCCGCGGCGCGCCATCGCCGGGAAGAAGAAAGCGACCAAGAAGTAATGACAGCTCCAGTCAAGCCGGCCTCGGGCGGCAAGCGCACCAGGAAAGTGGTCGAGAGCGAAGGCATCGCTCACATCTCGGCCACGTTCAACAACGTGCTCATCACCATTACCGACATGCGCGGCAATACCCTGACCTGGGGTACCGCCGGCAAGGCGGGCTTCAAGGGATCCAAGAAGTCCACCCCGTTCGCCGCTACGGTCGCCGCCGAAAACTGCGGCCGCGAAGCGATGAACATGGGCGTCCGCCGGCTGCACGTTCGGGTGCAGGGCCCCGGCAGCGGCCGTGAGTCGGCCATTCAGGCGCTGGCATCCGTGGGGCTTCGCGTGGTGTCCATCCGCGACGTCACCCCGATTCCTCACAATGGGTGCCGCCCGCCCAAGAAGCGGCGGGTCTGAGTCATGTCTCGGTATACCGGTCCCAGTTGCCGTCAGTGCCGCCGCGAAGGCGTCAAGCTGTTCCTCAAGGGCAGCAAGTGCCTCACCGAAAAGTGCCCGGTCGAGCGCCGGCCCTATGCTCCGGGCCAGCATGGCCAGAGTACCTCGCGCGGCCGCAAGGCCTCCGAGTACGCCAAGCAGCTCCGCGAAAAGCAGAAGGTCAAGCGGATCTACGGGCTCAATGAGCGGCAGTTCCGCACCATCTTCGAAGATGTCGCGCGGCTGTCGGGCGTCACCGGCACCAATCTGCTCATCGCGCTGGAAACCCGGCTCGACAACGTGGTCTATCGGCTCGGCTTCGCGTCCAGCCGCAAGGCGGCTCGCCAGCTCATCCGCCACGGCCACGTCGAAGTCAACGGCCGCAAGGTGGACATTCCGTCGTACGCCGTGCTGCCGGGCCAGGAAGTTCGGGTCGCTCCGGCCAGCCGCGAACTGGTGTCCGTCAAGGCATCGCAGGAACTCGCCAGCCGCGGCGCTCCGGTGTCCTGGCTCGATGTCGATGCCGAAAAGGCCGCCGGCCGCCTTCGTGAGCGTCCCACTCGCGAGGCCATTCCTCTCAACGCGCAGGAACAGCTCATCGTCGAGCTGTACTCGAAGTGACCATGACTATCGATCTGACCGGCCTGGTTCGCCCCCACCTCGTCGAAATGACGAAGCGGGAGGACAATCCCAACGCCGCGGAGTTCCGGCTGCAGCCGCTCGAGCGCGGCTTCGGCTACACCCTGGGCAATTCGCTCCGGCGCCTGCTCCTCTCGTCGCTGCGCGGCAGCGCGGTCTGGGGCTTCCGGCTGGAAGGCGTGGTGCACGAGCACCAGACGGTGCCCGGTGTGCTGGAAGACGTCCACCAGATCATCCAGCGGCTCAAGTCGCTGGTCCTGGTGCTGGCCGACGACGTAGACGAAGCGGTGCTCCACATTCAGCGCAGCGGCGCCGGCCCGGTGTACGCCCGCGATATCCAGGAGCACGGTTCCGTCCGGGTCGTCAATCCCGATCACCTGCTGTTTACCATGCAGGACGATCGCGACATCACCATGGAGCTGTACGTCGACAAGGGCCGCGGCTACGTCGAAGCCGATCTCCACAACAGCGATCGCGGGCTCCCAATCGATCTGGTCAAGATCGACGCCATCTACAATCCGGTTCGGCGCGCCAACTTCGCGGTGGCCGAAACCCGCGTTGGCCAGCGGACCGACTACGATCGTCTTACCGTCACGCTGGAAACCAACGGCACCATCAGCCCGGAAGACGCCATCGCATACGCGGCGGCGCTGGCTCAGGAGCACTTCCGCTACTTCGTCGAGTTCGGCAAGGTTCCGGTCGGCCGCCCCGAGCCCGAGGCCCCGGCGGTGCCGGTTGTCACCCCCGACCTGCGCGACCGGCTCGGTCGCATGATCGACGATTTCGATCTCTCGGTTCGGGCGCTCAACTCACTCAAGAACTCGAGCGTGCGCACGCTGGGCGATCTGGTCCAGATCACCGAAGACGATCTCCTGAACCTCAAGAACGTGGGCGCCAAGTCGGTCGAGGAAATCGGCGCCATGCTCAAGCGGCAGGGGCTCAACTTCGGCATGCAAATCGAAGATGAAGACGGCGAGCTCCGGATCGTCAATCCGGGCACCCCGCCGTCGGTTCGTGCCAGCGCCAGCGCCGGCACTGGAGAGGAAGTCTGATGCGTCACCGCGCCAAAGGCCGCCAGCTCTCACGCACCTCCAGCCATCGGCGGGCTCTGCTCAACAACCTGGCTACCAGCCTGTTTGCGCACGAGCAGATCGTCACCACCGAGGCCAAGGCCAAGGAACTCCGGCCGTTCGCCGAAAAGCTCATCACCCTGGCTCGGCGGGGCGATCTCCATGCCCGCCGGCTGGCCGAGCGCAAGATCAAGGACCGCGAGGTGCTGGGGCGCCTCTTTACCGAGATCGGGCCCCGCTTCGCGGCTCGTCCGGGTGGTTACACCCGCATCCTCAAGCTCCGGCACCGGCCGGGCGATGGCGCCGATCTGGCGCGCATCGAGCTGGTGAATGATCAGTAAGCCGGCCAGCGTGATATTCCGGGACGCTAAAAAGGGGACCCTCGGGTCCCCTTTTTTCGGTAGCTGCGGTGACCTACGCCTTGGTAATGCGGTTGCTCCGGATGCACTGAGTGCAAACCCGCACCCGCTTGGGCGCCCCATCTACCAGGATCCGAACGGTCTGGAGATTGGGATACCACCGGCGCTTGGTCCGGTTGTTGGCGTGGCTCACGTTGTTGCCGGTAACCG
>DASSTY010000223.1:0-9220 GCA_035707585.1 Gemmatimonadales bacterium | reverse complement strand
TTTCAACAAGATCGACCTGCTGGCCGACCCGGTCGGCTTTGCCCGGCGGGTGCACGAACTCTTTCCAGCGGCGGTCATGGCGACCACCATGCGAACCGACGGCCTGGCCGAACTCAAGAACCGCCTGCGCGATCTGGAGCGAGCCGGCAGCCCGACCGTAATTGCGAGAATTCCAGTGGCCGACGGTGCCACCCTGGCAGCAGTGTACCGCTATGGCGAAGTGCTTTCGCGGCACGACACCGAGCAGGAGCACGAGCTGGTAGTAAGACTCCCCGACCGGCGGCTGGCCCAGTTGCAGGACCAGGGCCTCCAGGTCGAGGAGTATCGTGAGCCACGGTTGAGCCAGCGCACCGGCTGATCGTCAGGAGCCGTTTCCGCTCAGTACCTGCTCCAGGATGAGCCAGCGATTCATCCCGGCAAACCGCTGATGCATCCTGGTAATCGGCGGACCGCCCGCGAGTTCGTCTTCATCGTTCTGCAGGTCGGCCAGCGCCTCGAGGCCGGAATCGAGAAACTTCCGGAGCCCCTGTTCCAGCGCCATCCCCGCCGTCCGGAAATTGAAGAGCGTCGAGAACTGGAGCACGTAGCCAAGATCGGCGAGCTGCTGATTGGTAATGAGCTCCCCGTTGCGCTTGGCCTTACCGAAGTAGAGTGATGGCGAAAGATTGAATCCCAGCATCTGATCGGGGTAGTACTTCCGCACGCCTTCCGCGAATTCGTGGGGCTGATCCAGGTCGGTGTTGTTGAATTCCGGCCAGATCACGTCCACGCCGAGCTCGGCCGCTTCCCAGGCATCCTCGATCGCCATGCGGATGCCGCCGGGCTGTTCACCGGGGAGCGCACCGTCGATCGAATCGGTCCGGGCAATCACCACGACATCGATCCCGGTGGCCTGCGCTGCCGCCTTCACCGCTTTGAGTTTGGCGAGCCACTGCTCGCGCGGCACCAGCACCTTGGCGCGCTTCTGCTGGCCGATGCTCGTGATATGTCCGCAGGTACGGTTGGCCGGGTGCTGGTTTTCCAGATGCACGCCGCCGGCGCGCGCGCGAATCAGGGCGGTGGCGAGCGTGAATGTCTGGGTCGGCCCGCCGAAGCCGGCTTCCATGTCGACGAAAGGCGGGGGAGCGTCGAGCACCTCGCGGCCGTCGGTATCGAAGTAGTGCGTGTTCCGGGCGCCTTCGATGCCGTGCCAGAGCTCTTCGGTCAGCCGCACCATGTCATGCGACGGATAGATCCCGATGTCGGGGTACATCGATTTGGTGGCGGCGAGCTGCCACCCGCTGCCGTAAAGTGCCTTGAACCCGAGACGCGTCATGATGGCGGCGGTGAAGGCGTCGTAGGCGCCGGCGGTGTGCAGATAGGATTGCCGGGCCTGGGCCTCGCGGAGGAGGCGCCGGAGTTTGTCTGCCGGTGCTTCGCGTTCCGGCGGTGCGAAGAGCCGACTCAATTCGTCGGCCGGGTAACGGCAGTGCTCGGACAGCCGGGGGGCTTCGGCCGTCGGGGTGGTCGCTGTCGTCATTGCCACATCTCCCAGTCCAGGGTGAGTCGGAGCAGGCAACACGATAGCGGCGGACGGGGGTGCCCGTCCGTGACCTGGATCATACCGCCGGTGCGATCTACTGCTTGGCGACGACGATGATGGTGATCAGGCTGGCGAGGATCTGCGCCGCGGTTCCGATGATCGTCGGGACGTTACTCGGCTTGTCGAGCGCCGGGTTGTGGACCGGCACCGTGATCACCGCGCCCGGACGGGGGTGGGGGACGTCATCGGCGAGGAGGAATTTCCGGTTGACGCTTTCGATGGTACCATCGGGCTGGGTCACGTAGGCCCGGTTTCGATCGGCCGTCTGGGCGTAGCCGCCGGCGGAGCGGACGTACCAATCGAGCGATTTGCCGGGGGTAAAGGCAACGTTGCCCGGAGAATTGACGGCACCGTCTACCAGCACCACCGGGATGAATTCCGGAATGAAGAGCGAATCGCCCGGCTGAAGGATCAGGTTGTCGCGGAACTTGGGGTCCTTGAGCACCCGCGGCAGGTCGATGCCGATCCGGCCGCGCCGATTCTCCACCAGCGCCAATCCGGTTGGCGCGCGGAAGAATTCCACGCCGCCGGGGTAGGCGATGTCGGTCAGCCCGCCGGCGCGCTGGATCAGATCGGTGATTCGATCGGTCCGCGTTTCCAGCGGGTAACGGCCGGGATGTTTCACCTGGCCGGCGATGGCCACGGTCGACACCAGCGAGAAATCGGAGCGCCGGGGAATCAGCACGTTGTCCCATGGCTCCAGCGGCACGTCAGCCGAGCTGGGCGATGGCGTGGTGACCCCGCGCTGGAGGAGGTAGCTCGAATCGAGCGGGACCTTGATGCTCCGCGCGGTCACCGTAGGGCTGGGGCCGCCCTCGGGCAGCCGCGCAATCTCCGCCTGGCCGAGTGCCGCATCGTCGGTGAGCCCATCAGCCATGAGCACGGCGTCGCGCAGCGTCATCCCCTGTCGATAGTGGATCCGTCCCGCGCGGCGCACCGCGCCGGTGATCACCACATACCGATCAGTGAGCATCGCGGTTCGCGAAAAGAGCCGGATCTCGTCGCCATCCTGGAGCGGCAGATTCTCGGCCACCCGGCCGGTTGAATCGATCAACGCAGCGTGGAGCTGAACCCGGGTGGAGTCGGCTGCGTGACGAGTCACCAGCACGCGGTCCAGGTAGACATCGGGGCGCGGGCCGCCTGCCAGCCGAATGGCGTCGGCCAATGTCATGCCCGACGAGAAGCCCACTTCTCCCGGCGTCCAGACCGCACCGCTGACCGTCACGAATCCGCTGCGGCGGTTGGGCACCGGGAACGCCACGATGGAATCTCCCGCCTGCACCGGCACCGCGGGCCCGTAGGCGTCGGCCAACTGGTCGGGGCCGATTTCGAGCACCACCCGATGGGCCCTGGGCGCATCCGGTCCGTTTTCCTGCACCAGACGGTGAATCTGAATCCGCTGGCGGAGTGCGGTGGGCTGAAGCCCGCCGGCTGCCTGGAGCACGTCGCGCAGCGTGGTGCTGTCCTTGATTTCGTAAATAGCGGGGCGGGTGACTCGGCCGGTGACGTCGACCAGTCCGCCATGCGGCGGCACGAAGATCACGTCGCCCGATTCCAGCCGGACATCAGTCGCGTTGATGCCGCGCACCAGATAGTCGTACAGATCGAGCGCAGCGATGGCCTGGCCGCCGCGGCGCACCTCGACTCGGCGGAAGCTGCCGTTGTCGGTGGGACCGCCGGCGGCATACAGTGCCGTGAGCACGGTTCCGGCGGCGGAGATCTGGTAGCCGCCTGGTCGGACGACATCGCCGATCACGTAGACCTGGATGTTGCGCACCTTGGCGACGGTGATGTCGAACCGGGTGGATGCGTTGGCTCCACGGCCGATTCCGGAGTACACCTTTTTGAGGCGGGTGTAGAGCTGGGTTTCCAGCTGGCCCAGCGTCAGGTTGGCCGCATAGATCTGGCCGACCTGCGGTACCATGATGAATCCTTCGCGGTTGAGATCGAGGGTATAGGCATCCTCGACATCACCGGTGAGGATCAGCACCAGTACGTCGCCCGGGCCGAGTACATAGTTCTTGTCGACCGGACCGTTGGGCGCGACCTGGAACCGGGAGGTGAATCGGCGGAAGACGTCGATGCCGAACCGCTTGAGTCTGCCAGCGGTGAAGGTGGAGTCGCCCAGCGAATCGGCTCGCACCGAATCGGCAAAATGCCGCCGAATGGAATCGACGGTGAAGCGCTCGGCGTCGGAAAGAAATTGCAGTGAATCGATGACCTGCAGCGTATCGGCTTCGCCAACGCTGAGGAGCCCGATGGCCTGCGCGGCGCGGAAGGTTTCAGGGCGAAAGTTCTCGAGGCCCTGCATCTGGGCGCTTGGTGCTTTCCCGCCCTTCAGATAATCATCCAGCAGATCCGGGGGATACCCGGCGGCGCGGAGTCGTTCGCGAATCTGATCGGGAGTGAGCCCCGACGCGCCGAGCCGTGCCTGGAGCAACTGCACGAGATCGGGGCGGGTACGAAGCAACTCGCGCACCTGATCGGGGCTGAGGTTGCGCAGACTGGAGGGCTGCTGAGCTGCCAGCGGCGCCGTAATGAGCAGCACGAGGGGGATGAGCCGCCAGACCAGCCGACGGACCCAGCGCAAGGCGCGGTGACAAGGCATGGAAGGCGAAGATCGCTCGCAAACAGTCACAAATCAAGGGCTTTCGGTCAGCAGTGAACGCCAGAACGCGAGGGTGCGCCGGGCCACGGCTTCGTCGGAAAACTGGCTCAGGACGCGTCGCCTCCCTTCCGCACCGAGTATGCCGCGGAGCGCGGCATCGTCGTGCAGTTCCTGTAGCGCACCGGTCAACGCCGGCACATCGTCTTCCGGCACCAGGAGGCCGGCGGAGCCGACCACGTCGGGCAGGGCACCGGAGCGCGTCGCCACAACCGGCACCGATCGGGCCATTCCCTCCAGCGCAGCCCGGCCGACCGGTTCAACCCAGTGTGGCGTGCTGCGCGACGGAAGTACCACGCAGTGGAGCTTTCGCCAGACGTCCAGTAATGCTTCGTGAGGGAGGGCGCCGTGCCAGGTCACTCGCGCCGCGATGCCGAGCCGGGCGGCCAGTGATTCGAGTTCTTCCTGAGCGGGTCCGGTGCCGACCAGTTCGAGCCGCCACGAGCCGGCCAGGTGCACACACGCGCGTAAGAGGAGATCGACCCCTCGCTCGGGTACCAGGCGTCCGAAGAATCCGATCATGAATTCGGCGCTGGCCAGCGGCGACTGCTGCGGTGGCACTGCGACGCCAAGCTGGGGGACCACGACCGCATGAAGAGCGGGTCGAACCCGCTCGATCAGTGCTCCGGCGACCTGATTCTCCGCCATCACGCCGCGCACCGACCGGAGGACTGAGTGCCGCCGGATCCGTTCGGTGATGGTAATCGAGTGTGCCACGCTCTCGCCGGTGAAGAGTACCAGCGGGATCCCAAGGTGGCGGGCGGCGCGGCTGACTGTGACTGCGCCAGGTGATGTGGGCGGTTCTTCCAGCTGGATCAGGTCGGGCCGGAACTCGGCGAAGAGTCGACGGAGTGCGCGGGCATCCCACCGCCGGCCTGTGGCCGTCTGGCGGGTTGCTACCGGTGCAACCAGGACGCCGGCGTCGTCTCCATAGGCGGCTCCGCCGGTGCGCCGGGCCGGGCCGGCGGGCACCGCGGCGGCGACGGCGCAGTCCAGGCCACAGAGCGCGCGGAGTTTGCCGCGTGTTCCGGGTTCGGAGTATGCCTGAGAAACGAAGATGGCTCGCATGGCCGCCGGGAAAATGCCACGGGTGGTCGCGACCTCCAAGGGCAGCCCCAGGCCCGGGGCCTTTCGCGGGGGCGATCTCCGCGGTATGAATCTGGCACCCAACAGGTTAATCCTCTTCCCAGACGTCAGGCGCCCATGCGGATTCTCCATCTGGCGAAGTATTACTGGCCCCGCTCCGGCGGGATGGAGCGAGTGGTCCAGGATCTGGCCGAAGGCGCGGCCGAGCTGGGGCACCAGGTGGAAGTCGTGGCGGTCGAGGGATTCGGGCGAGACCGGAGCAGGGGAGCTCAGCGCTCATCGGTGACCCGGGCGTTTTCGTTCGGCGCCCTGGGCTCTCAGGAAATCGCGCCAGGTTACATCGCCGCCGCCTGGAAGCGGGCCGATGTCATTCACGTCCACCATCCCCATCCTCTCGCCGACGTCGCCTGCCTGCTTCGGGCCGGCCGCACGCCGATGGTGGTGACTCAGCACGCCGACAGCAATCGCTCGCTCTATCACCCCATCGCGCGGATGGTGCTCCGGAAGGCGGCTTCGGTGGTGGTGCCGAGCCGGGCGCACATGGCGCTCTCGGAAGAGGTGCGGGGTCTGGAAGGAAAAATCGAGGTGATCCCCTTCGGGATCGACGAACGCCGCTGGGAACTGGTGCCGCCGCCGCCGCCCGGTGCCGCACCTCGCGCGCTGTTCATCGGTCGCCTGGCGGCGTACAAGGGCATCGACGTTCTGCTCCGGGCGCTGGAGCAGGTCCCGGAGCTCCGACTGGACGTCGTCGGTGTCGGACCGGAGGGGCCGCGGCTGCGGACCCTGGCCCAGGCACTCGCCATCACCGATCGGGTCCGCTGGTATGGCGAGTACCCCGATGAAGACCTTCCCCGCCGAATGGCCGACGCCGACTTCCTGGTGCTTCCTTCGGTGACCGTGGCGGAGATGTTCGGCCTGGTGCTGCTGGAAGCGATGGCGGCTGGGCGGCCGGTGGTGACCACCGCGCTGCCCAGCGCTGTGCGCGAGGTGAATGTCCCCGGCGTCACCGGTTTGGAGGTTCCCCTCCGCGACCCGCAGGCGCTGGCCGAGGCCATGAGCATGCTGGTGCATGACCCCGATCTCCGGCACCGGCTGGGCGCTGCGGGGCGCGAGCGGGTGCTCCAGCACTTCACCCGCAGGACCATGGCAGAGCGTCACATCGCGCTCTATTCGCGAATCCTGGGCGCCGTGTAGAAGCGCCACGCCGGCTGTCCTCGCGGCGAGACGCGGCCCAACCGAACGATCCGCTGTCAAATAATCGAACCATTTCAGTACCACTGGCGGGCGGGGATTGCTATATTGCCCCTGCCGCGGAGATAGCCGCGGCCGGAGGAGCCATCGGCCGGCATCGGTCGGCCGTTGGGCAGCGAATCGGGGCCAGTCACGCAAAGCGTGAACTGGTCGTGATTTGGGTGGATGGGTCGGGGCGGCCCGCAGCTTGCATTCCCGGCGGGGTCTGGCACTTTGGATGGCCGGCCCACCGCCCGTGAACCAACGCGGCGCGCGCACCAGGAGGGCATTTGGAAGCGGTCCCCGATATTCGCGCGGAGTACATCGAGACCGGGTCGGCAACCGTCGATCCGTCGATCTCAGCGCCCTCCTCTGCCTCGCCGGCACCCAGCGTCGCGCGCCCGTCTCCCCGCACCCGCAGCCGGCTCTCCGCCGAGCACCTCCGAATCCGGCTGGGCCTTCAGCAGCGCGCCGCCGAGAACATCCGCCGTCATCTCTTTCGGGCTTCGCGCCGGCTGGCGGTTCTCCTCGCCGCCGATGTCGCGGCCGTCTGCGCCGTCGGCCTCACCGTCAGTGCCCTTCGTGAAAGCGGTCTGCTCGGGCCTGCGGTGGCCCGCGCCATGGGCGATCTCTTCCCGCCAGGGCGGCTTCTGGGGGGCCAGTATCTCGTCGCCTTCCTGCTGGGACTTTACCTGGCCGGGAATTACGGCGCCGGCGACCAGCGGCGCGGCCCCTGGCGGCTCTTTGCCGGCGTGTCGATCGGCGCTCTCCTGCAGATGTGGTCGGTGGTCTGGGGCCGCGGCTTCGACATGGTGGCTGTCCAGTATGGCTTCACCGCCCTGGTGGTCTGGGGCGTGATCGTGGCCGAGCGGCTGACGCTCGACTGGCTGGTGGCGCGGGCCGGTCCGCCTGATCGCCACGCCGCCCGCACCCTGTTCGTCGGCCAGGCGGAAGACTGTCGCGAAGCGGCCACCAACCCCACCTTCCGCGGTGGCGATGAGTACGCGCGGGTCGGCTTCCTCGACCTCCGCCATCCCCCGGCCGGCGATGCCCTCGGCCAGTTGTCGGATCTTCCGCGGGTGCTGCACGACCAGCGCGTTGAAACCGTCGTGGTCTGCGGTTTTCTCCCCGATCGCGATCTCCAGGAAGTGGTCAACATTGCCCTGGCGGCCGGCTGCCAGCTGCTGGCGGTGCCGCGCTCGGTCGAGCTGGCCAACGTGCATCCGTCGCTGATCTGGAGCCGGGGGCACCCGCTCATGGATCTCTCCGCGCCGATGCTCAAGGGGCCCCAGCTGGTGCTCAAGCGGGTGGTCGATCTGATCGGTGCCACCCTGGGTTTGATTCTGCTCTCGCCGGTCATGCTGCTGGTGGCCGCGGCGGTGAAGCTCGATTCCCGTGGGCCGGTCTTCTTCCGGCAGGAGCGGATCGGGGTCGGCGGGCGGCGGTTCTGGGTCTGGAAATTCCGGACGATGTTCCAGGGCGTCTCGGACGAAGTGCATCGCGATCTGGTGACGCGGATGCTGGCGGGAGATGAGATCAACACCGCGCACGCCGCCCACGACGGCACCGCCGTATTCAAGCTGGTGAACGACGCCCGGGTAACCGAAGTCGGACGCTTTCTCCGCCGCACTTCGCTCGATGAGCTGCCTCAGCTTTTCAACGTGCTTCGCGGCGAGATGAGCCTGGTGGGTCCCCGGCCGCCGGTGCGCTATGAATTCGAAGCTTACGACCACTGGCAGTTCGACCGGCTCCGGGTTCGGCCGGGAATTACCGGACTGTGGCAGGTGTCGGGGCGAAATCGTCTCTCGTATCTGCAAATGTGCGAACTGGACGTCGAGTACGTCCGTCACTGGTCGATCGGTCTGGATCTCCGGATTCTGCTGCGGACGATTCCAGTCGTGTTACTGAACTCCGGCCGCGCCGCCTGAGGTTGGCCGGCCCTTACCGAGGATGAGCATGCAGCCTTTCCACGTCGGCGTCATCGGATGCGGCTACTGGGGTCCCAACCTGGTGCGGAACTTCAGCCGGCATCCCCAGACCCGGGTGGATGCGGTCTGCGATCGAATGGCGGAGCGCGCGGCGCGGGTCGCTGCAGAGTTTCGGATTCCCGTGGCCACCGCCGATCCCGAAGAGCTGATCAACTCTCCCGATCTCGATCTGATCGTCGTCGCCACGCCGTCGTTCACGCACTACGAGCTGGCCCGTGCTGCGCTGAGTGCGGGGAAGCACGTGCTGGTGATGAAGCCCCTCGCCACCACCGTGGCCGATGCCGAAGCGCTGGTCCACCTGGCGGAGAGCAAGGGGCTGCTGCTGGCGGTGGATCACACCTTCGTGTTCACCGGGGCCGTTCGCGAAATGAAGCGGCTGATCCATGCCGGTGAAATCGGCGATCTCTACTATTTCGATTCGGTCCGTATCAATCTCGGCCTGATCCAGACCGATGTGAACGTGGTGTGGGACCTGGCACCGCACGACGTGTCGATCATGGATTACCTGCTCGACCAGGAACCCACCAGCGTCTCGGCGCAGGCCGCCTGTCATGGCGGAAGCCCCACCGAAAATATCGCGTATGTCACGGTGCGGTATGGCGATTCGCTGCTGGGGCACGTGCATGTCAACTGGCTGGCGCCGGCCAAGGTGCGGCGCACCATCGTGGG
>DASSTY010000222.1:0-25473 GCA_035707585.1 Gemmatimonadales bacterium | reverse complement strand
CATCTGCTTCAATCGAATGCGGTGCTCGACATACGGCGATCGATCGATCTGCGACCGGAGCCAGGTTCGAACGGCCGGATCCGTGAGGGCGATCGCCAGCCCACGACCCAGCTGATTCAGGCGGCTCTGCGTGAAGATGTCTCCACTCGGTGGAATCTGGGCCACGGCAGCATCAGCGTCGGCGGGCCTAGTGGGCTGCGCCGGGCTGGAGTAGTCCGACGCGCATCCGCCCGCCAGAAGAACTGTAAGCGTCAGAGCGAGCAGAACACTGGAGCGAGTGCAAAACGCCGGGGGGGGGAGCGCATCGTTCATCTCCTGCGTATGTCAGTGGAGAACGTGCTGGGCTGATAATCCGATATACATCCCGGTACCAGACTCCGCAACCCTCAGCCCCCGTGCTTCCCCGGCACTCCCAGCTCCGTCATCGCCCGCAGGTCGAGCACGTCTTCCAGCTCCTTCCCTTGCAGCAGCTTCTTGCGGGTGACGAGCTCTTTGACCGTTAGACCGGTGGCGAGCGCTTCCTTGGCCAGCTTGGCGGCTTCGGCGTAACCGATCTTGGGCGCGAGCGCCGTCACCAGTGCGGGGCTCCGCTCCAACCAGTAGGCGCACTGCGCCTCATCGGCTTCGATCCCCTCGACGCAGCGCTCGGCGAATACCCGCACGGCGTTGGCCAGGATCTGCACCTCGAATACCACGTTGTGCGTGATCACCGGCATCATCACGTTGAGTTCGAGCTGCCCCGCTTCGGCGGCGATGGCGACGGTGGTATCGCAGCCCAGCACCTGATAGCAGACCTGATTCACCATCTCGGCGATGGACGGATTCACCTTCCCCGGCATGATGCTGCTGCCGGGCTGAACTGCGGGCAAAATGATTTCCGCCAATCCGGTGCGGGGTCCCGACACCAGCAGGCGAATGTCGTTGGCGATCTTGTTGAGATCGAGCACCAGCGCGCGCACCGCCCCGCTGAACCCGGCGATGTCGCCCATCGACTGCATCAGTTGAATCCGATTCTTCCCCACCCGGAGCTCGAGCCCGGTGATCTCCCGGAGATGCTTCACCATCAGCTCGGGATACTGCGGCTCGGCGTTGATCCCGGTGCCAACTGCGGTACCGCCGATGTTGAGTTCGCGCAACCAGTCGGCCGCCTGGGACAGCTTTTCGCGGTGGCGCGCCACAGTGTCGCCGTAGGCATTGAACTCCTGGCCCAGGCGAATTGGCGTGGCGTCCTGCAGATGGGTGCGGCCCGATTTGATGATGGAGTCGAACTGTTTGCCCTTCTGGTGAAATGCCGCTGCCAGCCGATCGAGCGCTTCGAGCAGTTTGGGCAGCGAGGCCAGCGTCGCCAGGCGCATGGCGGTGGGAATGGTATCGTTGGTGCTCTGCGCCATGTTGACGTCGTCGTTGGGATGCACCGGCTGGTAGTCACCCCGGCGGCCGCCCAGCAGCTCATTGGCCCGATTGGCCAGCACCTCGTTCACGTTCATGTTGTGACTGGTGCCGGCACCCGCCTGATAGACATCTACCACGAACTGATCGCGATGCTGGCCGCTCAATACTTCATCGGCCGCCTGGATGATGGCGTCGGCGCGGCGGGCGTCGAGCCGGCCGGTTTCGCGATGGGTTTGCGCGGCAGCGCGCTTGATCCAGACCATTGCATCGACGAAGGCCGGCAGAGCGCGGAGTCCGGAGATCGGGTAGTTCTCCACAGCGCGAAGCGTCTGGATGCCGTAGAGCGCATCGGCGGGAACGGGCTTTTCACCCAGGGAGTCTTTTTCAGTGCGAGTGTCAGTCATGGCGTTGGAAGTAAGAGGGTGAAAGCCAAAGATAAATCAGCGCAGTTCGGCGGTGCTTCGCCGTACCAGCCGGCGAATCGCTTCCCAGCCGTAAAATTTGCCGGCCAGCGCCAGTCCGATGATGAGCCCGACTCCGTTGGTGTACATCCGCCAGGCCACCAGCAGCCAGCGTTCGTGGCCGCCCAGATCCCCGGCGGCTCCGCCCAGAAAGCCGAGTTCCACCGCGCCGGCGCCGGATGGAGTCGGCAGCAGAAGCTGACTGTACAGCAGTGCGAATGAACCAAACCAGACCGCGCCCTGGGGCGGCGGATGCGGCAGGGTGAGCGTCAGCACCGGAAGAATCGCGACCCGCGCCACCAATCCAATGAAGGTCATCGGGAAGCTGGCGATGATCGGCCACCATGGCATCCGCCGCCAATAGACCAGCGCGCGGCGTATCGGCCGCCGTAGCTGATGCCGGAGCGGCGACGTAACGCGCCGAGTCTCCAGCCACACCGCCAGACTCAGCGCGGTAACGCCGAGAACCAGCGGCCAGGAACGACGCGCGGCGCCGATGAGATCGGGCCCCATGGTGGCCCACCAGTCAGGGGCGTAGCGCCATGCCAGCCAGCCAACCGCCACCACGATCACCGGCCAGACCGCCAGCACTTCCAGCGAAATCGCAACGAATGCGGCGGCAGGCGGTACCCGGCTCCGCAGCATTCCGGCGAGTCGCGCCGGCTCACCGCCGACCCGGAGTGGGGTGAGCGCGCACGCGGCGTCACCGAAGGTGTTGAGTGTAAACGCCTCGCCAAAGCTGACCCGATGACCCAGTCCCAGCAGAATCCATTGAATCCGGTAGGTCCGTGCGATCAGGTCGGCGGCAACGAGGCCGAGACAGATGAACTGTGCCGCCACCGGATCGATCACGATCATGCGGCCAGCCGCCGATACAGCGCAAAGAGATTATCCAGCGCCGGCTCCCAGGCGTGATGGGCTTCGGCGTACCCCCGCGAGCGGCGCCCGGCGGCGACAAGATCGGACTCGAAGAGGGAGATGGCCTGCTCCGCGATTGCAGCTTTGTCGCCCAGCGGGTACAAGCCGCCCGCGCCGGCGCCGCGCACCAGCTCCGGCACCGCGCCGGCGTCTACCGAAAGTACCGGGAGTCCCGATGCCATCGCCTCCAGCGCAGAGAGCCCGAACGTCTCCGCGGGACCGGGCGCAATGTACAGGTCCATGGCAGCGAGGAGATCGGCCAGCGCGTTCTGATCCTTCTGGAAGTTGAGCCAGTGGACCCGATCGGCTCCGGCCAGGCGGCGCAGATTGGCGGCATCGGGGCCGGCGCCGACCAGGACGAGCTGCGCCATGGTGCGCTGCTCCACCGCGCGCCACGCTTCGATCACGGGGCGAATCTGCTTTTCGCGCGCCAGCCGCCCCGCGTAAATCGCGAGCGGACGATCCACCGGCAGTTGAAAGCGCCGGCGAGTCTCATCGCGACGGGCCGCCCGCGCCGGATTGAACCGCTCCAGATCCACGCCGAGCGACACCCGCTCCACCGGCGCAACGCCGTAGTCGGAGAGATCGCGGGCAGCGGCATCGGAGGCCGCCAGCACCGCATCCATCGGCCGGCCGACCCGCCGCACGTAGTTGCGCAGCAGCCGATGCAGCGCGCGCCGCCCGGCCGGTTCCCCCGAAGGATCGGGCGCCACAATCCGCGGCAGATTGCCGTGGAAGAACCAGACTACCGGCGCCTCCAGCGTGCGATTGGCGCGGTGGGTGAGCCACGGCTCGAGAAAGGGACTGCCCACTTCGATGAGATCGGGGCGCGACTCGCGCACCATCCGTCCAAGTTGCCCTGGACGACAGAGCAGCCGATACGGCGCCTGTCCTGGAATGGGCGGCCCGTAGAGACGGCGCCACACCACGGCACCGCTCGTGGTCGTCTCATCCCGCTCCGCCGGGATCACGATGGTGTGACGCAGATCGGCACGCCGTTCGACATATCCGGCCTTCCGCTCCAGATAGGTGCGGATCCCGCCGGAGGTGGCGCCAAAGTGCATCGTGATATCAAGAAGGTGGAACGTCGGCAGGAAACCCATCGCTCAGTCGGAGCAGTCGCCGAGCGGGTAAACAGTGCCGCAATTGGGACAGGGATTCTTGCATCCCCAGGCGCGGCTCACCACCGGAAAACCGCAACGGTTACACCGCGGCACATCGGGGCCGGCCAGGAAGGGGTTGCCGTGCCGCTCGGCTCCGATCGTGGTATCGGGCCCGTGGCCGCTGTGTACGACAGTGTCGTCAGGGAGGGAAAGGAATTCGCGCTCGATCGAATCGAACAGCTGCGCGCTGCTGGCGCCCGGCAGATCGGTGCGGCCGATCGATCCCTGGAAGAGCACGTCACCGCCAAAGATCCGCCCCGGCAAAACGAAGCTGACGCTCCCCGGCGAGTGCCCCGGCGTAGCCCGCACCCGGACGTCGTGGCGGCCTACACGGAGGGTCTGATCGTGCGCCAGCTCGTGATCCGGTTCCGGCGCCGGCCCCGCGTGGTAGCCGTACATCTCTGCCTGATCGGGCAGCGCATCGTAGAGAGCACGATCGGCCGGATGGAGCCAGACCGGTGCACCGGTGGCTTCCCGGACGGCGCCAACGCCGAGGATGTGGTCGAGATGCGCGTGAGTAATCCAGATTCCGCCCAGCCGCCAGCCGCGCCGGTCCAGCTCGGCCAGAAACCGATCCGGCTCTTCGCCCGGATCGATCATGACCGCATCGCCGGTTGCGGTGTCGCCCAGGAGATAACAATTCTGGGCAAACTGCCCGTTGGGAATCGAGACCACCGTCAGCTCAGACACCGACTCCCGCTCCCCGCTCCGCCAGGTATTTCTCCACCGCAATCGCCGCGGTGGTAGCGTCTCCCACCGCCGTCGTCACCTGCCGGGTGAGCTGGGCGCGCAGGTCGCCGGCGGCAAAGAGGCCGGGGATCGAGGTCATCATCCGGTCATCGGTCAGGATGTAACCCGACGGATCGTGCGCAAAGTGCTGCTTGATCAGCCCGCTGTTGGGGCTGAACCCGATGAAGATGAAGCACCCGCCCACTGCCAGCGACGCCTCACCGCCGGTGATGGTGTCGACCATTTCGACCGAGCTAAGCCCCGACGGTCCGCCCTTGAGCTCGGTGACACGCCGATTCCAGATCACTTCGATCCTGGGATTGGCGAAGAGCCGCTCCTGAAGCACCTTGGAGGCACGTAATTCATCGCGCCGGTGAATCAGGTAGACCTTGGAAGCGTAGCGGGTCAGATAATCGGCTTCTTCCACCGCCGCATCGCCGCCGCCCACCACCGCCAGGGTCTCACCCCGGAAGAATGCACCATCGCACACGGCGCAGTACGAGACGCCCCTGCCGGCGTACTCAACTTCCCCGGGTACGCCGAGTTTGTTGGGCGTACCGCCTGCGGTAAGGATGACGGCGGGGGCTTCGTAGAGTGCGCCCGCAGTGGTCGACACCTCAAAGATGCCGTCATCGCGCCGGACGATGCTCTCGACATTTTCCTGGCGGATCTCGGCGCCGAATTTCCGGGCGTGGTCGGTCATCTTCTCGGCCAGTTCGCGGCCCTTGATGCTCTCGAAGCCGGGGTAGTCTTCGATCCATTCGGTATTGAGCAGCTCGCCCCCCGGAACCCCCCGTTCGAGCAGCACCGCCCGGAGCATTCCCCGGCCCGCGTAAAGTGCGGCGCAGAGCCCGGCCGGTCCTCCGCCGATGATGATCACCTGAAATTCATCGCGCTGCTGATTCATGCAGGTCCCCGGATGTGCGTCGAGATCGAATGGTAATGCCCGGCAATATACACACGGAGCGGCGTCATTCGGTTCCCAGCGAGAGCAGGCTGACCGCGCCGTGACAGGCGGAAACCGTCCCCACCACAATATCTACCGCAGTACCGGCCGAGCCGGCCTCCTGTACCATATCGTCGCCCGCGCGAACCTCGGCCGCGTCGAACATCCCCACTCCGAAGACCCGATGGCGGCAGGTAAAGAGCGCCGGGCCGGCGGTCGGCGAGCTGCGGTTCCGGCGTTCGACCAGGCGTTCGACCGCCTCGCCCATCTCCCAGGTGCGGGGGGCGCGGATCAGCGGACAGATGCCCGGCTCGATGCAGTGGACCGGACAGAGCCAGTCGGCGAACGAGACGTAGCGGGTGCCGTCGGGTGCGGCGGTGTCGTAGGGCGTGCCCAGCGGGTCGTCGAGCGGAGCCTGCCAGACGCGGCGGCCGGGCCAGCGGGCCTGCGCCCGCCGCAGCAGCCAGCGATACATCAGATGCGGCATTAGCGGTGAGGGAACGATCGTGTCGGCGGCCGCAGAATCATCGGCCGGGCGATCGAGAAACTGGTCGAAGAACTCGTCCCAGTCGCTGACGATCAGCTGGTGATCGTCGGCGCTGCCGATCTCACGAGCGAACTGACAGCCGGGATCGCGATCGACGATCAGGAGCCGGCGGAATTCCGCCTTGCCGCGTTCGCGCGCGCGGAGCATCTGGCCGGCGTAGAAGGTGCCGTAGCAGCCGCCGCCCACGATGGCGACGTCGCGGAACCGCACCGGAGCCGCCAGCTCAGCGGATTCGTCTGCCACCATCCACGACCAGCGTTTCGCCGGTGACGTAATCGCCGCGTTCGAGCAGATAGAGAATGGCCGCGACGGCATCGTCGGGGCTTCCCAGCCGCTTGAGCGGTGTGGTGCGGATCAGCGCATCGCGCTCCTCGGCTCCGGCGCTTTCGGGGACCAGCACCGGGCCGGGCGCGACGGCATTCACCGTGACATCCGGCGCCAACGCCCGGGCCATCACTTCGGTCAGCATGACGACACCCGCCTTGCTCACCGAATGCACCGCGAATGCGGGCCACGGCTCGAGCCCCGCGAGATCGGCGATATTGATCACCTTGCCGTGGGCGGCGCGCAGCGCCGGTACCGCGCCCTGGGTGCAGAAGAACACCGCTCGAAGATTGAGCGCCATGATGGAGTCATACTGCTCGGGCGTGGTTTCTTCGAAGCTGAGGCGTTCCATGATGGCGGCGGAATTGACCAGCACATCGAGGCCGCCAAAGGCGGCTGCCACCGTCTCCGGCAGTTTGCGTGCAGCTATCGAATCGGTGAGGTCGGACTGAAAAAGCCGGGCTTCGCCGCCCTTCGCGATGACATCATCGCGCAGCGACTCGGCGCCCTCGGAGGAGTGGTGGTAATGAATGGCGAGGCGCATGCCGCGATCGGCCAGGGCAGCGGCAATGGCCCGGCCCAGACGGGTGCCGGCACCGGTGACCAGCGCGACTCGGCCCCGCAGTTCCATGAATCACCCGGCCCGGATCGGCAGGATGTGGCCGTTGAGCCCCCGCGCGGCATCACTGGCCAGGAAGAGTACACCGTCGGTGATCTGATCCATTTCGACGTAGCGGGCATCGCCGCCTTCGGCGCTCACGTTTTCGACCGTTCGCACCATGGCCGGCGCGATGGCGTTGACGCGCACCCCGCGGCTGGCCAGTTCCACCGCCATGCCGCGAGTGAGCCCGGCGACGGCGTACTTGGCCGCCATGTAGACCGCGAGCTGCGCCGCCGGTTCGTAGTAGGCGATCGAGGCAAAGTTCACGATCGAACCGTGACTCGCCGCCAGCGGCTCGATCGCCGCCTGCGCCACCAGGAAGCTGGTCTTGGCATTGATGGCGAGCTCGCGATCGAAGCCGGCCACGGTGGCATCGGCGACCGGACCGTAGGTTGTGAGGCCGCCGGCCACATTCACCACGGCGTCGAGCCGGCCGAAGTGCTTGAGCGCGGTCTCGACCGCCAGCCGGGCCACGTCGGGCTCGGTGAGATCGCCCGCTGCGGGCCGAGCCTCGATTCCTTCGGCGGCAAATTCCTTGACGCGCTCCGCCACGCCCACCGCGTTGCGATCGCAGCAGACGATTCGGGCGCCGGCCCGGCCAAAGGCCTGCGCAACCGCGTTGCCGATCTGGCCGGCTCTCCCGACACCGGTTACCAGCACCACCCGATCGTGGAAGTCGAAAGCAGTTGTGCTCATGAATTCCTCGAGAAAGCAGCTCCCGACGGCCGCAGCTCCGCCAGCCGGGTCACCCAATCGTACGGCACATCCTGCGATCCGAGCGACCCGTGGGTTTCATCGGCGGCGGCATCGCCGTGCCAGTCACTCCCGCCGGAGCGGCCCAGACCGAGTTCCAGCGCCAGATCAGTGAGCCGGGCGCGGGTATCGGCGTCGTGGCTCGGATGACGGGTTTCGACGGCGTCGAGACCCTCACTCTGGAGTTTCTGCAGCAGCGGCCGGGTGCCGCGATCCTTGAGGTGCGCCGCCGAAACGACTCCGCCGATCGAGTGCACCAGTTCCGCCACCTCACGAAATGTCGGCAGCACCTTGTCAACGTAAGCCGGGCGGCCCCGGCCGAGGAAGCGGTCGAAGGCATTCTGCACTGAGCGCGCGGCGCCCGCCTGCACCAGTGCGCGCGCCACGTGCGGGCGCCCCACCGCACCGCCGCCTGCCTGATCGAGCACTTCCTGAAACTCCAGCGGAATTCCCAGCGCGCGCACCCGGGCGACCATCGCCTGCCCGCGGCGAATCCGATCGGCGCGGCAGCGCGCCAGAAAAGTCTCCAGGCGATCGGAGCCGGCCGGGAGGAAATAGCCGAGCACATGCATTTCGCCCCACGGCGCCGCGGTAGAAAATTCGCACCCGCTCACCACAGTGATGTCAAAGGACTCGCCGGCGGCACGAGCGGCGGGAACTCCGGCCAGGGTATCGTGGTCGGTCAGCGCGATTGCGGTAAGCCCCGCTTCGCGGGCACGAGCGACGACCGCCTCGGGCGTGAGGCGGCCATCCGAGGCGGTCGAGTGCACATGGAGATCTACCCGCGCATCGGCGGGGGCGGGACCGGGTCCGGACTCGGGAATCAGCGCTGGTACCCCAGCTCCGGCGCAGTCCAGGAGGGCTGTGAGTGCGCCAGCATGCGGTGAAGATGTGGTTCGGTCAATTCATTGAGCGCCAGTTCCCGGCTCTTGGCTCCGCGGGGAGTGAACCGAAGAAACCGGCGCTCACGCTGGGCACCGATCCGCGTAAAGACCAGGCCGAACTCGTCGCGGAGATACTGGGTGGTGCGCCCGGTGGGCGACACCTCCCAGCGCACGCCATCTACCTCGATGATGCGGCGCGCCATCAGACCGCCGTCTCCGGGAAGTCCTGCAGCGTGCTCTTGATCGTGGCCATGAAGCGATCGGCATCGGCGCCGTCGACAATGCGGTGATCGAACGCCAGCGAGAGCATCCCGCGGAGCCGGATCCCGATGGTATCGGTGCCGTCGACCGTGATGACTGCCGGCTGCTTTTCGATGGTGCCGACGCAGAGAATGGCGGCCTGGGGCTGATTGATGATCGGGGTGCCGATCACCGATCCGAAGACGCCGGGATTGGTAATCGTGAAGGTGCCTCGCTGGACGTCTTCGGGATTGAGACGCTTGGTGCGGGCCCGCTCACCCAAGTCGTTGATGGCGCGGGCGATGCCGAGCAGCGAGAGCTCGTCGGCGTGCTGAATGACCGGAACGATCAGGCCCCAATCGAGCGCCACTGCGATGCCGAGGTTGATGTCGCGGCGGCGAATGGTGTTTTCGCCCATGACAGCTGCATTGACGTTAGGGTGCCGCCGGAGGGCATCGGCCGTGGCCTTGGCGATGAACGCCAGGTACGTCAGGTTGACGCCCCGCTCGGCGTACTCCGCTTTCTTGCGGCTGCGGAGCTGCGCGACCCTGGTGTAGTCGATTTCAAAAAAGGTGTTGACGTGGGGCGAAACCCGCCGCGACATCACCATGTGATCGGCGGTGAGCTTCCGGATGCGCGACCACGGCTCGACCTTGTCGCCTTCCCACGGTTCGACCGCCGGGCCCTGCGGCGCCGGCACCATCGCGGGAGCTGCGGGTGCTGCCGCGGGAGCTGCCACCCCGGGGCGCGAGGGCGCTGCGGCGGGTGCGGCGGCGGCACCGCTCTCCAGATAGTTCAGTACATCGTGCTTGGTAACGCGTCCCGCCACGCCGCTGCCGGGGATGCTGCCGAGATCCAGATTGTGCTCTGCCACCATCTTGCGAACCAGCGGCGTGGACCGGCGGCGGAGTCGCTCCTCGGCCGATTCGGTGCCGTTGCTGCCGGCCGCCGGTGCCGCGGCGGGGCGGAACGGCGCCGGTGCAGCCGGCGCGGGCGCAGGAGCTGGCGCCGGTGCGGCGGCGGCTGGCGCGGGGGCAGGTGCGGGAGCTGGTGCCGGCGCGGGAGTGGCCGCCTGCGCGGGAGCGGGCGCCGGTGCTGGTGCCGCGGCTGCGGCGCCCGCTTCGGTTTCGATCCGGGCAACAACCGTTTGCACCGCGACCGTTTCGCCTTCCTGCACCAGAATTTCGGCCAGCGTGCCCGCGGTCGGCGCCGGAATTTCGGCGTCCACCTTGTCGGTGGAGATTTCAAAAATTGGCTCGTCCCGCTTTACCGGATCGCCCACTTTCTTGAGCCACTTGGAAAGCGTCCCCTCGGCGATCGATTCTCCCATCTGGGGCATATTGACGTCAACGCGAGCCATGAGCCTCTCCCAAAGAGCTTGGTACCAGCAAGTCGGTCGTCAGTTGTCGGCTACCGGCAAGATAGCACGGTCGGCGGCGAATGGGACTCTAGTAGCGGGCCAGCCAGCGGGCCGCGGCGACGATGTCGGCCGTTTGCGGCAGAACGAAGTCCTCCAGCGCCGGAGCATACGGAAGCGGAACGTCGTGCGCGGTGACCCGCTTGATCGGGGCGTCGAGGAACTCGAACGCCTGATCGTTGATCCGGGCGGTGATTTCGCCGGCAATCCCGCCGGTGGCGGTGTCCTCGTGGACGACCAGCACCCGGTTGGTTCGCCGGACCGAATCCATGATCGCTTCGTCGTCCAGCGGCGAAAGGGTGCGGAGATCGAGCACTTCGGCCTCGATCCCATGTTCATTGGCCAGCTGCTCCGCCGCCTCGAGCGCCTTCCATACGGTGGCGGCGTAGGTAATGATCGACAGGTCGCGCCCTGGCCGGGCAATCCGGGCCTTGCCCAGCGGCACCAGATGTTCGCCCGCGGGGAGCGGCTCGCGGATTCGGCGGTAGAGATACTTGTGCTCGAAGAAGAGCACGCAGTCGTCGTCGCGAATGGCTGACTTGAGCAGGCCCTTGGCGTCGCTGGCCGTCGCCGGGTAGACGATCTTGAGTCCCGGCGTGTGAAAGAATGCCGCTTCGGGACTCTGGGAGTGGAATGGCCCGCCGCGCACGTATCCGCCGCTGGGGCCGCGCACCACCATCGGACAGGGGAGGAACGCGCGGTAGCGCGCCGTAGCCACGTAGTTGGTGAGCATGTCGTAGGCGCAGGAGATGAAGTCGATGAACTGCATCTCGCAGACCGGCCGCATTCCCGTATGCGCCGCGCCCGCCGCCGCCCCGACGATCGCCGCTTCGGAAATCGGCGTGTCGATAACGCGGCGCTCGCCGTACTTGTCCTGGAGACCTTCGGTCACCTTGAACGCGCCGCCATACGCGCCGATATCCTCGCCCAGCAGGAACACGTTGGCGTCGCGCGCCATTTCTTCGTCCAGCGCCTGACGAATCGCGTCGAGGTAGGTGACGCCCTCCGCGGCTTTAGTGGCCGTCATAGGTGCCCCACCCGGCTGCGCGCTCGTTGAGTTCCACCGCCGACTCGACCCCCCGCCGGAACCAGAGCGTCGGCGCTTCGGGCGGATCGGCAAAGACGCCGCGCAGTGCGTCGCGCGGCTCCGGCATCGGCGACAGTTCGGCGATGTCGGTTGCCTGGTCGATTTCGTCGCGAACCCGGGCGTCGATCGCGTCGAGCTCGGTGGACGCGAGGTCGAATTCACCGGTGAGTACGCCGCGGTAGCGATCGAGCGGATCGTTCTCCGCCGCCCAGCGATCGATCTCGCCGGCGGGAACGTACGACTGGTTGTCGTGCTCCGCGTGGCCCTTGCGCCGATAGGTCATCAGCTCGATCAGCGTCACACCATCGCCCCGCCGCGCCCGATCCACCGCCTCGCGGGTTGCTTCATGCACCGCCAAAACGTCGTTCCCATCGGCCCGGATTCCCGGGACGCCGTAACCCGGCGCCTTGTCGACGAAGCGTTCGCAGGCACATTGACGAGATGTCGGCGTGGAGTAGGCGTAGCCGTTGTTCTCGACGACCACCACCAGCGGACAGCGCTGAACCGCGGCGAAGTTGATTCCTTCGTGGAAGGCACCGGTGGAGGTTGCCCCGTCGCCGACGTAGACCAGCCCGACGCGGTCTTCACCGCGCAGCTTGAACGAGAGGGTGACGCCCGCCATCACCGGCACCATATCGCCCAGATGGGAGATCTGGCCGATGAATCCGCGGCGGGGATCGCCGAAGTGGATGTTGAGTTCGCGGCCGCGGGTCGGGGAATCGCCCTTGGCCATGTACTGGCGGATGATCTCGACCGGCGAGGCGCCCTGCACCAGCATGGAGCCGAGATTGCGAATCAGGGGAGACAGTACATCGCCGCGACTGCGGTCGAGGGCGTAGGCGGTGCCGACCGCGTCGGCCTCCTGGCCCAGCGAGCGGAACAACCCGCCCACGACCTTGGTCTGGCGATAAAGATTGACCAGCCGCTCTTCCAGCGAGCGGGTCAGTCGCATCCAGTAGTACAGCTCCAGCAACTGGTCGCGCGAGAGCTTCCCCGGCGACTGGGTCGGTGCGGTCATGGACAGGCGCAAATCCTCACGTCGCCGGTGCGGTGCTGCCGATCGTCGATTCCTCAGCCGGCGCCGACTGGATCCGCATGCCGTAGAACGAGCGGTAGACGAAATAGAGCGCCACCAGGATGAACAGGGCCGCCAGGATGTGGGCCAGCCCGCCACCACGCTCCTCGGCCAGCGAAACCGCCAGCTCGACGGCCAGCAGCCCGAAGAGCGTGGTGAACTTGATGATCGGGTTGAGTGCCACTGAACTGGTGTCCTTGAATGGATCACCAACCGTATCGCCTACCACGGTGGCCGCGTGGAGGTCGGTGCCTTTGGCCTGCAGTTCGGTTTCGACGATCTTCTTGGCATTGTCCCAGGCGCCGCCGGCATTGGCCATGAAGATGGCCTGATACAGTCCGAACAGCGCGATCGAAATCAGGTACCCGATGAAGTAGTACGGCTCCACGAAGGCAAAACCGAGCGTCGCAAAGAACACCACCAGGAAGATGTTGATCATCCCCTTCTGGGCGTACTGGGTGCAGATGGCGACGACCTTCTTGGAATCGCTCACCGACGCCTTGGTCACTCCCTCCAACTGGATGTTGGCCTTGATGAACTCCACCGCCCGGTAGGCTCCGGCGGTGACCGCCTGCGTCGAGGCGCCGGTAAACCAGTAGATCACCGCACCGCCGGTAATGAGGCCGAGCAGGAACGGCGGGTGGAGAATCGAAAGATTGGAGAGCAGCGCCGGATCGAGGCCCTTGGTCAGCGCCACGATGGTCGAGAAGATCAGAGTGGTCGCCCCCACGACCGCGGTGCCGATCAGCACCGGCTTGGCGGTGGCCTTGAAGGTGTTCCCCGCCCCGTCGTTCTCCTCGAGATGCTTCTTGGCCGGTTCGAAGGCCGGTGTGAATCCGAAATCGCGCTGGATCTCGGCCTCGATTCCGGGGAGCTGTTCGACGGTGGACAGCTCGAACACCGACTGGGCATTGTCGGTGACCGGTCCGTAGGAATCGACCGCGATGGTGACCGGGCCCATGCCGAGGAACCCGAATGCCACCAGGCCGAAGGCGAACACCGCCGGCGCCAGCATCAGGGTGGCAAGCCCGCCCAGACTGACCAGATAGGCCACGGTCATGAGCGCGGTCAGCGCCAAGCCCAGCCAGAAGGCGCTGAAGTTGCCGGCCACGAAGCCCGACAGAATGTTGAGCGAGGCGCCGCCTTCGCGGCTGGAAGTGACCACTTCGCGGACGTGGCGGGAATCCACCGAAGTGAACGCCTTGACCATTTCCGGAATGACGGCGCCGGCCAGGGTGCCGCAGGTGATCACGGTGCTGAGCTTCCACCAGAGCTCGCCGCCGCCGAGGTCCGGAATCAGCAGGTAGGACACGATATAGGTGAACGCCACCGAAACCAGCGACGTGAGCCAGACCAGCGAGGTGAGCGGCGCCTCGTAGTTCATGGTGTCGCTGTTCTGATAGCGGGCGCGGGCGACCGCGAAGTTGATGAAGTACGACACCGCCGACGACACGATCATGATGATCCGCATGACGAAAATCCAGACCAGCAGCTGGATCTTGACCGTTGGATCGTGCACCGCCAGCAGGATGAAGACGATGAGCGCGACACCGGTGACGCCGTAGGTTTCGAACCCGTCCGCCGAGGGGCCCACCGAATCGCCGGCGTTGTCACCGGTGCAGTCGGCGATGACGCCGGGGTTGCGGGCGTCGTCTTCCTTGATGCGGAAGACGATCTTCATGAGATCGGCGCCGATATCGGCGATCTTGGTAAAGATGCCGCCGGCCACGCGGAGCACCGCGGCCCCCAGCGACTCGCCGATGGCAAAGCCGATGAAGCAGGGGCCGGCATATTCGCCGGGGATGAACAGCAGAATGAACAGCATCAGGGTGAGCTCGATCGAGACCAGCAGCATCCCGATGCTCATTCCCGCTTCCAGCGGAATCTGATAGCAGGGATACGGCTTGCCGCGGAGCGCCGCGAAGGCCGCCCGGCTGTTGGCGAAGGTATTGACCCGGATGCCGAACCAGGCCACGCCGTAACTGCCCGCCATGCCGATGAGACTGAACAGCAGGATGATGATCACCCGTCCGGCCGGAAAGCCAAACGCCACCTCTCCGGTGGCGGGATCGGTCCAGGGAGCCAGCCGGCCAAAGTAGAACGCGACCGCCAGTCCGATGAAGACCCAGAGCAGCAGCAGGAAGCGACCCTGGCTCAGCAGGTAGGTCTTGCAGGTCTCGTAGATCAGTTCCGAAACCTCGCGCATCGACCGGTGCACCGGCAGATGGCGCAGGCGGGTATAGATCGCCAGCCCGAAGAGCAGGCCCAGTCCGCAGACCACCAGACCCCACATCAGCAGGGTGGGTCCGCTGATTCCACCGAGGAAGGTCACCTGGCCGAGATCCGGAAGAACCAGGCTGGCCTCTCCGCCGGCGGCCTGCCCGCCGCTTTGGGCCGCGAGTGCCGGCGCGAGAACCACGCTCAGCAGCGCGGGCAACAGGGCGGTACGGCGGAACAGCACGGACCGGGTCATAGTGGCATTCTCCCGCTGGTGGCTGATGTTAGTAAGCGCCGATCGGCCGGTGCGTGGGATCGACGCTGGTGTGAAGCAGGGTCAGGAATCGTTTGGCCACTTTGTCGAGCTCGCTCTCGCCCGGCTGGTTGGTGGCCACTCGCACCCGAGTGTAGTGGCCACCTTCCGCCAGCACGTTCACACTCAGCTCGCCCAGCGCACTGGCGAACCGGAGCCTCCGAGGCAGCTCCTCGGTGGGACTCATTCGGGCCCCGAAGTAGGCCGCCGCCTGCGCGATGGCCTCGTCGGGCGAAATCGGTGAACGATGATAGTACTGCATCCTCATGCCTCCGACTGATAATACTCCATCCCCAGATGAGTGATCTGCTCCTCGCCCATCAGGTACCGGAGGGTGTTCTTCAGTTTGGTCTGCTGAATGAAGAGATCGTGCTCGGGGTAGAGCCCCGGCGCGGTCTGGGGGCTCTTGAAGTAGAACGAGAGCCACTCCTGAATCCCCGACAGCCCGGCCCGCTGAGCCAGATCAAAGAAAATAGCAAGATCGAGCACCAGCGGCGCGGCCAGGATCGAATCGCGGCAGAGGAAATCGACCTTGATCTGCATCGGATAGCCGAGCCACCCGAAGATGTCGATGTTGTCCCAGCCCTCTTTATTGTCGCCTCGGGGCGGATAGTAGTTGATCCGCACCTTATGGTACATGTGACCGTAGAGATCGGGATAGAGCTTGGGCTGGAGGATGTGCTCCAGCACGCCCAGCTTGGACTCTTCCTTGGTCTTGAAGCTCTCGGGATCGTCCAGCACTTCGCCGTCGCGATTGCCCAGAATGTTGGTGGAATACCACCCCGCCACTCCCAGCATCCGCGCCTTGAACATCGGCGAGAGCACGGTCTTCATCATGGTCTGGCCGGTCTTGAAGTCCTTGCCGCCAATGGGAATTCCGCGATCCTTCGCGAGCTGCTCCATGGCCGGGAAGTCGCAGGTCAGATTGGGCGCCCCGTTGGCGAACGGGACGTTTTCCATCAGCGCCGCGTAGGCATACAGCATGGACGGGGCGATCGAGGGATCGTTGGCGTCCATTGCCTTTTCGAAGGCATCCAGGGTCCAGTGGGCCGGCCCCGGAGCGATGAAGATCTCGGTCGAGGCGCACCAGACCATGACCAGCCGGTCGCACTTGTGGGTAGTCTTGAAGTCGCGAATGTCCTGGCGCAGCTGCTCGGCCAGATCGCGCTTGGTCTTGCCGGTCTTGACGTTGGTGCCCTGCAGGCGCTTGACGTAGGCCTGATCGAACACCGCCGGCATCGGCTTGATGCCCTTGAGAAATGCGGCGATCGGCTCGATGTGATCGTGCCGGTCGAGCACGCCGGCATGGCGGGCGGCGGTGTAGGCGTCGTCGGGCATCGGATCCCAGGCGCCGAACACCAGATCTTCCAGTTTGGCGAGCGGTACAAAATCCCGAATCAGCGGAGCCCGGCTTTCGGTGCGCTTGCCCAGCCGGATGGTTCCCATCTGGGTCAGCGATCCGATCGGCTTGGCGTTGCCACGGCGCACGTTTTCCACGCCGGCGATGAACGTCGTCGCCACCGCCCCGAGTCCGACGCAGAGTACGCCGAGGGTTCCCTGGGCCGGCGCGATTTGCCGGGCGTTCTGGTCAGCCACTGCTATTGTCCTTTCGCAAGAGGATCCATGCGGGCCCGGGGGGCCACTCGCACGGGGGTGCCTTCCCGTTCGGTCGCCGGCTCCGCCGGCGGCGCATGGCGATAGACGTAGACGAATCGCTGCACCACGGTGATGATCGAAGCCAGCGCGAGCAGCGCGACGACTCCTTCCAGTACCATGGCACGGGGCCCGGCGCCCACTACCAGTGAAACGAGCCCCAATCCCAGCACGCGCTCAGCCCGCTGTGCGATGCCCACCTTGCACTCGAGGCCGAGTCCCTCCGCCCGGGCCCGGGCGTAGGAAACCAGCAGCGAGCTGAGGATCGCCACCATGCAGAGCACGATCGCTTCGGGCCGGTACGCCACATCCTGGGCCGTCAGCAGGTACGCGCCGATGCCGATGAAGGTGGCTCCGTCGCCCACTCGGTCGATCGTCGAGTCGTAGAAGGCGCCGAACTTCGTCACCATGGCGCCGCCCCGAGCCACCTGCCCATCCAGGGTGTCGAGCACACCGCTCACCAGCAGAAGCAAGCCGCCGATCCGGATGTGTCCCATCCCGTACACCACGGCGGAAACCAGCACGAACAGCGTGCCGATGGTGGTGATGGTGTTGGGCCGAACCCGGCGGCGGATGAGCCAGGCCACCAGCGGGCGCACGGTGGCGTAGAACGGTCGCTCGAAGGCCCCAAGCAGTTTCACCGGCGGTCGGTCCTCGGCGAGAGGCGGAGGGAGTCGGGGTCGCGAGACGGTCGCAACGCCGCGAAAGAATAATCGCCCGAATGGCTTGGAGCAATCGGCCGAGCTCCCTGCGCGCCCCTCGCCGATGCGCGCGGCCTAAGGATGACCGGCCAGCGTGACCTCGCCGTGACCCCGCCCCGACGGCCTCTCACAGCGGCATCAATATAAGAGGAAGGGACGGCGCCGGGCCAGGAACCGGTCCAGCGGCCCTCGCCAGCTCCCGATGATCCGGGCGGGATCGGTGCCGGCCACGACCGCCTCGCGGAGACCGGGGCCGCCGGCCAACCGGTCGAAGGCGCCGGTTCGCCAGCCGATCCGGTCGGGGTGAACCGCCTGCACGGCGGTGAGGAGCTGGACCGCGGTCGCGGTAGGATCGTACATCGAGCGATTGGTCACCTCCAGCCGGATCCCGTTCACCAGGGTATCGGCAAATTTGCCGTCGCCCGGCTGCCGGGGCCGGAAGGTCTGGCCGTGGAAGCTCACGCCGGGAATCTGCGCCGCCCGAAGGCGCGCCAGCACCGCCGTGGTATCGAGCCAGGGAGCGCCAATCATCTCAAATGCGTGAGGCGTCCCCCGCCCCACCGAGAGCGCGGTGCCTTCAAAAAGGCACAAACCGGGGTAGTGGAAGAGCGCTTCCAGCGACTGGAGATTGGGGCTGGGCAGGATGAACGGGAGACCGGTCTGGTCGAAGGTCATCTCGCGCCGCCAGCCCGAGACCGGGACCACCGAAACCTTCCCATTCAGCTTCAGATCCGAGACGGCCAGCAAGGTGAGCTCGCCCAGCGTCATTCCGTGGCGCATCGGCACCGCCAGGAGTCCCACGGCCGAGGAGTAGGCGGTGTCCAGCACATTGCCCTGCACCTTCCCCCCGATCGGATCGGGCCGGTCGAGGACTACCACGGGGATGCCGTGGCGGCCGGCCGACCGGATCACGTTGACGGTGGTGGCGAGATAGGTGTAATAGCGGGCACCGGCATCCTGCAGATCCACCAGCATGACGTCGATGCCCTGCAGCATCGAGTCGGTGGGGGCAGACGTACGGCCGTACAGGCTGTAAATTGGCAATCCAGTTGCCGAATCCACCGTTGAGCTCACTGCCGCGCCCGGCGCCGCCGCGCCGCGGAACCCGTGCTCGGGGCTGAACAGCGCCACCAGCCGAACTCCGGCCGCGCGCAGCCGCTCGACGTCGCTCACACCCGACCGGTCCACTCCGGTCTGGTTGGTTACCAATCCGACGGACTTGCCGCGCACCAGCCCGATGCTGTCGGTAAGGAGCACGTCGATGCCGGGGCGCACCGGGCCCGCGGGGGCAGCACCCGCCGCGGCACACGCTCCCAGCGCGAGTACCGTCGCTACCATCCTCAGCAGAGCGAGTCGTCTGTGCACCGTTATTTCCTCGCAGCGTTGTTGATCACTGTTGGCGCATGCGCCCCGGCCGCCGTGGCACCGGTTCCCGAACAGCCGACGCCGGTGGTGCAGCTCGATCCCGACGCGCTGATCGACTCGCTGCCGTTGCGCGACCGGATCGCCCAACTGGTGATGGCCTGGATCCCCGGAACGTACGCCAGCTTTGACGATGTGTCGCTCACCCGGGCCGAGCAGTGGGTCGATTCGCTCAAGGTGGGCGGGATCATCGTCTCGATCGGATCGCCGCTCGACATCGCGGCCAAGCTCAACTACCTCCAGGAGCATTCGCCGCTTCCGCTCCTGGTCGCTTCGGATCTCGAAGCCGGCACCGCGATCCGGTTCAATGGTGGCACGCCGTTCCCCACCAATATGGGTGTGGGTGCCACCGGGAGGGAACTCGACGCCTACGAAATGGGCCGGATCACCGCGCTGGAGGGGCGCGCGGTGGGGATCCATCTGGCGTTCGCGCCGGTGGCCGACGTCAACAACAACCCCGCCAACCCGATCATCAACACCCGGTCGTTCGGCGAGGACCCCCATGCGGTGGCCCGCCTGGTAGCCGCCGAGGTGCGGGGAATCCAGGAACACGGAATGCTGGCCACCGCCAAGCACTTTCCGGGGCACGGCGACACCGGTACCGATTCCCATCTGGCCCTTCCGGTCATCAACTCAGATTGGCCTCGGCTCGACAGCGTCGAACTGGTTCCCTTCCGCGCCGCGGTGGATGCCGGAGTAGACGCGGTGATGTCGGGCCACATCGCGCTTCCGGCCATCGACACCGGAGTGGTTCGCCCCGGCACTCTCTCTCCGGTAATTCTCACCGGTCTCCTGCGCGACTCGCTCGGCTTCAAGGGGCTGGCGGTAACCGATGCGCTCGACATGGGCGCCCTGGTCAACACCTACGGCGCCGGCGAAGCCGCGGTGCTGGCCTTTCTGGCGGGGACCGACATTCTGCTGCAGCCGGCCGACCCCGCCGTGGCGATCGACGCCATGGAGCAGGCGGTTCGCAGCGGGCGGATCAGCGAAGAGCGGCTCAACCGCTCGGTTCGCAAGGTGCTCGAGCTGAAGCGGCGGCTGGGGCTGGGGCGGCGTCGCACTGTATCGCTCGACAGCATCCCGGCGGTGGTGGGCCGGGCTGAATTCCAGGAAATTGCCCGCGATGTCTCGGCCCGTTCGATCGTGCTGGCGCGCGACAGCGGCGGCGCGGTGGACAGTCTCCGCCAGGGACCGCGGCCGGTAACGATCATCGCCTACGGCGGCGACAACAGCAGCAGCGTCGGCAGCGGACTCGCCGCCGGCCTCAGAGCCCGTGGCTACGGCGTCACGATGTTCCGGCTCTATCCGTCGAGCGGCCCCGCGAGTTACGACTCGGTACGAGTGCTGTTGAGCCGCGGCGGCACCGCCCTCTTTGCCACCAGCGTGCGGGTGGCGGCGTGGCGCGGTTCGGTGGCGCTTCCCGAACCGCTGGCTCAGCTGATCGACGGCGCCGCGCTGTTGCAGCCGGTGGTGCTGCTGTCGTTCGGCTCACCGTATATCATCAGCCAGACGCCGCACGTCGGATCGTACCTGCTGGCCTGGACCAGCAATTCGTTTACCGAAGCCGCCGCGGCCGCCGCGTTGAGTGGCGCCGCCATCACCGGCCGGCTGCCGATCCATGTGCCGCCCGACTTGCCGCTCGGTGCCGGTCTGCAGCGGCCGGCGCTCACCTCTACCACTCCGGGGAACGCCAAGTGAGATTCTGGAGTCTCTCAGCAACCGTACTCGTGCTGGCTGCGTGCGCCGGCTCGCCCCCGCCGTCACCGCAACCATCGGCCGCTCAGGTCAGCCGATACGGACGGTGGGCCCCGGTGGTGGCGTATCTCGATTCAGCGGTAGATCATGGAGCCGCACCCGGCGCAGTGGTAGGCGTGAGCTGGAAAGGCGAGCGCTTCTACTACGGCACCGGCCGGCTGGGACTCAAGGACGACACCCGCCCCGACTCCACGACGGTTTATGATCTCGCGTCGCTCACCAAGGTGATCGGGCTGACCACCATCAGCATGATTGCGGTAGACGAAGGAAAGCTCGATCTCGACGCCCCGGTACAGCAATATCTCCCCGAGTTTCGCGGAGCACACAAGAGCGAAGTCACCATCCGGCATCTGCTCACCCACTCCAGTGGTCTGCCGGCGTGGCGGCCGCTGTACACCGAAACGACTACCCGGGAGGCGGCGCTCGCGCTGGCCGATACCACGCCCCTGGACACGCTGCCCGGCACCAGGTTCGTCTATTCGGATCTGGGTGCCATCGTGATGGGCCAGGTAATCGAACGGATCTACGGCGAGCGCCTGGACACCCTGCTCCATGATCGAGTCTTCGGCCCGCTGGGCATGACCTCGACCCGGTACCTGCCGCCGGCGAGCTGGCTGCCGAGGATCGCGCCCACCGAGCACGATCCGTGGCGCGGCCGCACGCTGCGCGGCGAAGTCCACGACGAAAATGCGGCCCGATTGGGCGGCGTATCGGCTCATGCGGGGCTGTTCAGCGACGCAGTCGACCTGCTGACCTTCGGCGAGTGGGAGTTGTCGGCGCTCGATCCGCCGGCCCACCCGGTGAAGTACGCAATCGCCCCACCCAAGTCGCTTCCCATGTTCGTGAAGCGGCAGAACATTCCTCCCGGTTCGAGCCGGGCGCTGGGATGGGACACTCCCTCGGGGCACAGCAGCGGCGGGTCGCTGATCGACCCCCACGCGTACGGCCACACCGGCTTTACCGGCACTTCGATCTGGACCGATCCCAGCCGCCAGCTGGTGATCGTGCTGCTGAGCAATCGGGTTCATCCCACCCGGCAGAACACCCACTGGGGGCCGGTGCGCGCCGGGGTGGCCGATCGCGTCATCGAAGCCACCGAATCGACTCCATGAGGCGCCGAATCGGTTGACACCGCTGATCGGGACGGCTTAGTTTTCAGCCGACTTCTGGAGGATATCGGGATGAGCAGCACCGAACAGCAGGCGCCCGCAAGCGGCCTTACCGTCCAACTGACCGACCCGGCTGCGGCCGAGGTCAGGAAGTTCATTGCGGCCGAAGCGGTGCCGCAGGAAACGGCCGGGCTCCGGGTCAGCGTTCTGCCCGGCGGATGCTCCGGCTTCAAGTACAGCCTCAACATCGAAGAGCGCCCGCTGGACGACGATCTGGTGCTCGAGGTCAACGGCGTCCGGGTCCTCATCGACGGGTTCAGCGCGCCGTATCTGAACGGCGTCACCATCGATTACGTCAGCTCCATGCAGGGCTCCGGCTTCACCTTCAACAATCCCAACGCCACCGGCGGTTGCGGGTGCGGCAGCAGCTTCACCGCCTGAATGATTCGCTGAACTGATTGCCCGAACGAGGGCCCGCCGGTCGGGCCCTCTTTTCGTGTCGAGGCGCCCCTGTCCACTCTCGACCTGGTCGTCATCCTCCTCTATTTCGCACTGACGCTGGGCATCGGCCTCTGGGCCACCCGGCGCCAGTCCACCGCGGGCGATTATTTTCTGGGCGCCCGCAACCTGCCGGCCTGGGCAGTTCTCCTCTCGATCGTCGCCACCGAAACATCCGCCATCACCGTGGTATCCGTTCCCACGATCGGCGCGCGGGGCGACCTGGGGTTTCTTCAGCTCGCGTTCGGCTATCTGCTCGGCCGCATCGTGGTGGCCGCCTGGCTCCTTCCCGGATATTTCAGCGGTGATCAGGAAACCGCCTACTCACGGCTGGAAACCCGGTTTGGCCCGGGTACCCGGCGGCTGATTTCACTGGTATTCGTAGTCACCCGATTCCTGGGCGACGGCGTCAGAATCTTCGTCGGTGCGCTGCCGCTGGCAGTACTCACCGGCTGGTCGGTGCCGACCTCGATCCTCGCGATGGGGCTGATCACGCTGGTGTACACCTGGTTCGGCGGGCTCAAGGCAGTCGTCTGGGCCGACGTGGTTCAGCTGGTGGTGTACGTGGCCGGCGGAGTCGCCGCGTTGATCATTGCATGGAACCTGGCCGGCGGCGCCGGGCCGGCACTGCATGCGGCGCAAGCGGCCGGCAAGCTCCATCTGATCAACCTCCACATCAACCTGAGCGACACCTACACCCTGCTCGGCGGGCTGGTCGGCGGCGCCATGCTCTCGGCCGCGTCGCACGGCACCGACCAGCTGATCGTTCAGCGCCTGCTCGCTACCCGTAATCTCGGCGCCGCGCGAGTCGCCCTGATCGGTTCCGGCGTGGTGGTGATTCTTCAGTTCCTGCTGTTCCTGCTGGTGGGCAGCGCCATCTGGGCGGCCGGCCTCGCTCCCGCCAGCATGGGCGACGAAATCTTCCCGTCATTCATCGTGCACCAGCTGCCGGCGGGACTGGCCGGGCTGGTGATTGCCGGAATCCTGGCGGCGGCAATGAGCACGATCAGTTCGTCGATCAACGCGCTGGCCTCGTCCATGACCCAGGATCTCTACGCCACCTGGACCGGGCGCACCGAACCCAATCACCTGTTCCGGGTTGGGCGGGTGTTCTCGGCGATCTGGGGACTCGCGCTGGTAGGAGGAGGACTGTTCTTCTACGCCTATGCCGGCGGCAGCAACACTCCAGCGGTGGTGCTGGCGCTCTCGATTGCGTCGGTCACCTACGGTGCGCTGCTCGGCACGTTCATCCTGGCGACGCGCTGGGCCCGGGCGCAAAGCCGCGATGTCGTCGCTGCGGTGGTGATCACCGTCCCGGCAATGCTGCTGGTGGTGTTTGCGCGCCAGCTCGCCACGGTTGGCGGATTCGGCTGGCTCGCGCCGCTCGGCCGCCTGGCATGGCCCTGGTACGTGCCGCTCGGTACGGCGGTGGCGGTGCTCATCGGCATCATCGTGAGTTTGGTGCCGCGATCCGCCGAGAGGACCAGGCCGGCATGATACGCGTCGGCATCGATGTGGGCGGAACCAAGACCGCCGCGGTAGTTCTGCGCGACGACGAAATTGCGGCGCGGGCGGAGGGGCCAGGTGCCGCGATCAGACCGGGACGCGCACTGGCATCGGCGGCAGTCATCGCCGACGTAACCAGGCGCGCACTCGGCATGCTCCGGTTGACGTCCTGCGACGCACTGATGATCGGCGCGGCCGGCGCCGGCCGCGAACCGGAACGATCCGAACTTCGCTCGGCGCTGGTCGGGGAGCGATTGGCTCAGACGGTAATCGTCGTGACCGACATCGAGATCGCGCTCTCAGCCGCGTTCGGCGACGGCCCCGGCATCGTGGTAAGCGCCGGCACCGGCAGCGTCGCCGTGGGGCGCGACCGGAACGGCAATCTGCACCGGATAGGCGGCTACGGTTGGCAGATGGGCGACGAAGGAAGCGGATATGCCATCGGTCGCGCGGCGCTCGGTGCGGTGGGCCGCGCCGCAGATGGCAGGAGCCCCGAAACCGCGCTAGCGGGGCGAATCAGGGAGGTAACCGGGTGCCGTGATCTCGACGCGTTGATTCGATGGGCTGCCGGCGCCGGTCCGGCCGAAATCGCGTCGCTGGCGCCTCATGTGCTGGCAGTGGCAGCGGAGGGCGACACGGTAGCTCAGGGCATTGCCGATTACGCCGCCCGCGAACTCTATCAACTGGCCAGCCACCTGCTCGATCGGGTGGACGCCCCGCTGCCGATCCCGGTAGCGCTTACCGGCGGACTGCTTATGAACCAGACGCTCCGCGCACCGGTGCTGGAGCGTCTGGCTGGTCAACCCTCATTTGCGCCCGTCGACGTGCCGATCGATGCCGCACTGGGTGCCGCGCGAATGGCGCGAGCAGGCTAGCCTGACGCGACGAGTTACCGCTCCTCGGCCCGCCGCCGCAACCGGCTGTGCCCCACCCCATAGCTGAAGTAGATGATCAACCCCACCGCCAGCCAGATCACGAACCGGATCCAGGTGATCCGGGGAAGCTGCAGCATCAGGTAGAGACACGCGGCGATTGAAATCAGCGGCGTGATCGGCACCAGGGGCACCCGGAAGGGCCGGTGCCGATCGGGTTCCTTCCGGCGCAGCACGATGACTCCCACCGAAACGATCACGAAAGCGAACAGCGTGCCGATATTGGTGAGATCCACCACTTCGGCGATGTTGGCGAACGCCGCAAAGACGCCAACGAAGATGCCGGTGAGGATGGTGCCGACGGCCGGCGTCTTGAACCGGGGATGGAGCCGCGCCAGAAAGGGCGGCAGCAGGCCGTCGCGCGCCATCGACATGAAGATTCGTGGCTGGCCCAACTGAAATACCAGGAGCACGCTCCCCATCGCCACCACCGCGCCGAACGCCACGATGAAACGTGACAGCGCCAGCAGATGGGGCGATCCCTTGGCCAGCGCCAGGGCGGTGATCATCGGCTCGGGAGTGCCCAGCTTGGGCCACGGCGCGATGCCGGTCATGATGATCGCCATGGCAATGTAGAGGATGGTGCAGACCACCAGACTCATGATGATGCCGAATGGCATGTCGCGCCCGGGATCGCGGGCTTCCTCCGAGGCGGTGGAGACGGCGTCGAATCCGATGTAACTGAAAAAGATGATCGCCGCGCCGGCGCTGATCCCGGCAAATCCGTTCGGCGCGAACCCGCCCAGCGTCGGTGAATTCCACAGCTCCGG
>DASSTY010000221.1:0-2766 GCA_035707585.1 Gemmatimonadales bacterium | reverse complement strand
CCTCTCGCCTGGTCCCGGGCGGGTACCGGTCACCGTTGAAACCGGCCACCGCCTGATGCTGCTCGTTCCAAAATGTGAGCCGTGACCCGGATTGCGGCTCACATTCCTTGTATGGTGTTCCTGTCACCGGCACGACCGGTGAGTTACCGGTGCATTGAGATCCCGGCCCGCAGATGGGCCGAGCAATCTTCTGGGGTAGGTGGGCAGAGACCTGGCTATGGCGCATGCCAACGAGGGGCGCGACAGCCGGGCGTGGTGGCTGGCTCTGGCGGTCATCGTGCTCGCTGGCGTGGCAATCCGGATCATGGTGTGGCACACCCGGCTGGTGGTGGAAGATCACGACAGCATCGGGTATCTCCGCCAGATTGCCGCGATTCTGCGCGAAGGTCCCAGCCGGCTGACCCACATGGGAACTACCACGACGCCGGTGTTCCCGGTGCTGGGTGCGTTGTTCAGTCTGCCGGGCTGGGGACCACTGGTTGGCGCTCGTCTCTCGTCACTGGTAATGAGTGTCGTCCTGCTGGTGGCGAGCGGTCTGCTCGGTCGCGCCTGGCTGGGGGCTCGGGCGGCGCTGTTCGGCGTGGCGCTGATCGCCTTCGCACCGGCGCTGGTGGATGTTGGCGTGGCGGTGCTGAGCGAGCCGTCGTATCTGGCGCTGGTATACGCCGGACTGGTTCCGCTGGCGATCCGTCGCCAGCCGTATCCCTGGTGGGTTCCCGTCGTCACGGGACTTTGCCTGGGGCTGGCGTTCGTAGATCGAATCGAAGGGATCGGCTTCCTCGCCGCGGTTCCGCTGCTGGCGTTGGTGTCGCGGCGCCCAGGCCGATCTCGCCCGCCGGTCAGTCTGGCGTTGGCGAGCAGCGGCATCTTTGTGGTCGCGTTCCTCCTGACGGCAGCTCCACAGGTGGTGGCGGTGAGCCGAGCGGCTGGCCGCCCGATGGTCAACGGCCGCCAGCTCTGGTCGGCGCTGATGACGGCGCCGGGGTACGGCTCCTACGAGCGCCGGATTTACGGTCTTGATTTCGATCCCGGCCAGACCAATGCGCACTACGCGATGGGCCACCCCGACCTGCTGGGCCAGGGGCGCGCCGGGTTCAGCTTAAGCGCCTACGCTCACGAGGCGGTTGCCAACGCTTCCGCCATGCTGCAGACCCATCTGAGCCAGTTGGTCGGGGCACTCGCCCTGATCTTCGCGGGAATCGCGGTGATCGCGCTGATTCGCGCGCGGCAGCACCGACTCGTGATCGGCGTCGCAGGGCTGCTGGCAGTAATGCTCGGCATCCCACTGCTCCACGAGTTCACGCTGCGGCACATCGTGGTTGCCGCTCCGCTTCTGCTGCTCCTGGCCGGCAAGGGAATCGAGGAGACGATCACCGCGATCGTCGGCGACCGCGCGCGGCGGCCGATGGTGGCTGGCGGAGCCCTCCTTACCGCGGTTGTGGTGCTGGCCTGGGTCCCCCAGCTCCACGCTCTTACCACCAATGGCGATTGCGGACCGGAGTACTGCAGCCGCGCCATCGAGGCCACCGCCGCCGCGGTGCGGTCCGCCACTCCCACGCCAGAGTCGACGATAATCGCCGCACGCCGGAGATATCTCGCCTATTACGCCGGCACGGATGGCCTGACGCTTCCGTTCGTCGACACACCGGCGCTGACCCGCTATCTCCAGCTCAATCACGCTGATTTTCTCTTTCTCGATAGCCACGACGACGAGGATTTTCCGTTCTATCCCGACTTCGCCGAGCGACCGCCAGCCGGTTTCCAACTGGTATACCAGTGCCAGGACCGGACCGGTCGTATTCTGCGGCTCTATCGGGTGCTGCCCGGCTCATCCGGTAGTGACAGGAGGCTCTCTGCCAACTCCGCGAGTTGAATCGAATCGCCCGGCGATTTCCATCGTCGTCCCCGCCTATAACGAATCGGCCGGGCTGCCGCCGTTTGTGAGCGTCCTGAGTCGCACGCTCGACGGCGCCGGCCTGATCAGCTGGGAGCTGCTCCTGGTAGATGATGGCAGCACCGACCCGACCTGGGCACAGATCGGCGCGTTGAACGCCGCCGACCCTCGCGTCGAAGGGATTCGGCTGTCCCGCAATTTTGGCCACCAGCGCGCTCAGTGGGCCGGGCTGGCCCATGCGCGCGGCCGTGCGGTCATCACCATGGACGCGGATCTCGAGCACCCGCCGGCGTTGATTCCCGAAATGGTTCGGCGCTGGCGCGAGGGAGACGCGGTGGTGCAGGGGATTCGCGCCGACGACCCCGATCTGCCGTGGCACAAGCGGATCACCTCTCGCCTGTTCTATCGGATCTATTCGCTGCTGTCGGGTCAGGCGCTTCCGCCCGGGTCGGCCGATTATCGGTTGATCGACCGCGCCGTCGTTCAGGAGCTGCTCCAGTTCCGGGAAGAAGGACTCTTCCTGCGCGGCCTGGTGCGCTGGGTCGGGTTCCGGCAGTCGGAGATTGATTTTGTTCCGGGGCACCGCACTCAGGGTGCCAGCCGTTTCACCACGATGCGGATGCTTCGGCTGGCGTGGAGTGGCGTGAGTTCATTTTCGGTGGTGCCGCTGCGGCTGGCAATTTTTCTGGGCTTCGCAACCGCCGGCGCGGCATTCCTCGAGCTGGTCTACGCACTGGTGATGCGGCTTGGCTTTCATCGCACCGAGGCCGGATGGGCCTCGCTGATCGCGGTGATCTCCTTCCTGTTCGGCATGCTGTTCATCCTGCTGGGCATCATTGGAGAATATCTTGGGCGGGTGCTTTCGGAGGTGC
>DASSTY010000220.1:0-12269 GCA_035707585.1 Gemmatimonadales bacterium | reverse complement strand
CCGCCGTGCTTGCGATCCTGGCTGCGCGCCAGCGGCACCCGGGAGAGAAACCACTCTCCGCCGGACGCGCCTGGGGATCCGCCGCGTTTCTTTTTCTTTACGCGGTGCCGTTTTCGTTTGCCTTCGTGAATCTGAGCACCGGTACCGGTGCGCTGCTCCTCTTCGGCGGAGTCCAGGTCACCATGATGATGGGCGCTGTCTGGCGAGGCGAGCGACCGGGGCTGCTGCAATGGGTGGGGTTAAGCATCGCCTTTGGCGGGTTGGTCTACCTGGTGTCTCCCGGCATCTCCGCACCGGCGCCGCTCGCTGCCGTGCTGATGCTGCTCGCGGGTTTTGCGTGGGGGACCTATTCGCTCCGGGGACGCGGGGTTGCCAACCCGCTCGCCGCGACCGCCGGCAATTTCATCCGGACCATGCCAATGGCAGCGGCGCTGGCAGTCGTCGTCTTTCCCTTCCTCCGCATCCACCTTGCCGGCGCGATCTGGGCAGTGATATCCGGTGCGGTCACCTCGGGGCTCGGCTATGCCATCTGGTACACGGCACTGCGAGGGCTTTCGCGATCGGCCGCCTCGATCGTGCAGCTCTCGGTGCCGCTGCTGGCGGCGCTGGGCGGCGTGCTGTTCCTCTCCGAAGCGGTGACGCTTCGCCTGGTGATCGCCGGCTGCCTGGTGCTCGGCGGCATCGCGCTGGCGCTTACCGTTCGAACTACTCGTGCAGCGATTTCTGCCAATGCCTGACCGCCGAATCATCGCGGCTTTCATCGCGCTGAATTGCCTGGCTTTCGCCCCCTTGCCGGCGCAACAGCCTATAACGCTCAACCAGGCTCTCAACGAAGCGCGGCGTGCCAACGCCCGGCTACCCGTCGCCGCAACTGACCTTCGCGTCGTTCGTGCGCAGCTCGATGAAACGCGGGGACGTTTCTGGCCCCGCCTGCTGGCCGATGGCGACCTGCACGCCGGCACCCCCCAGAAATACGCCACCAGCGATGCACGCCTTCAGCTGATTGCGCTCGACACCCTGTACGACGGAGGGCGGCTTCGTACGAACCAGAGTGTCGTACGGCAACAGCTCGCAGCGGCCGGAGCCGGGTACCGGATGCTTGAAAAGGATGTCGAACTGGAAGTCCGCTTGGCCTTCTACGATGCGGCTCGGGCGCAGACCGAAATTGCAACCCGCCAACAGGGATTGGCGAGGCTGGAGACTTACCGGCACCTGGTCGAGGCCCGCCGCGCCGCCGGCCAGGGCGTCTCGGCTGACCTCCTGAGAGTAAACGGCCGGATCGGCAGTGAGCGGGCCGAGCTGGCCGCCGCCACATCGCGGTTGGTCGAAGCGAAGCTGGAATTGAATCAGTTGATGGGACGCGTGCCTGATACCACCCTCGAGCTGGCGCCGCTTCCGGTTCCCCAACCGCCCGACTCGGTCGCCAGCCGGCAATCGCCCTGGCTCCGGACCCCCGAAGTCGAAGCGGCCACCGCCGGCGCCGCCATCGCTCGTTCCGGCGTCGATCTGGTACGGGCAGAGCGGCGACCCACGTTCGCTTTGGAAGGCAATATCGGGGTAACGCCGGTGCTGGGCGACCGGACCGCGCCGGCTCTCCTTAACACCGGGCGCGGCGCCGGTGCCGAAGTGGTCCTTTCCGTCACCCTGCCGCTCTGGGACAAAGGGGTTTACCATGCGCGGCTGGAGCAGGCGCAACTGGCACGCCAGGCGGCAGAGGATTCGCTAACGATCGCGCAACAGCAGACTCGACTGGCATGGATGCGAGCCGAAGCTCAGCTCGAAGGGATTTATCGCGAGCTCCAGATTCGTCACCAGAATGTCGATCTTGCGCGCGACGCATACCTTGAGGCGGAGAGTCTCTATCGAGGTGGTGGCGGCAGCAGCCTCGAGGTACTGGATGCCTACAGCGACTGGAGCGACGCGCTGCTCGCGGAGGCCGACACGCTGCTGGCGTATCGCCAGGCCGAAGCGCAGCTCGAGAAGTGGGGAACGCCGTGATCCGGCCGCTCGGCCGGTGGGCAATCGGGCTGATCGCAGCCTGCCTGGCGTGCCAAACGAGCCATGAGCAGGCACCGGCCGCCGCGGTCGATACCGCCGCTACCCCGGTCGGCGTTGCGCAGGTGGAGCGCCGCACCCTCCGTCGAGTTGTTTCCGTACCCGGCCGCACCGGCGCACTCGAAAACGAAAATGTTCGGGCTCCGTTTGCAGGCATCCTGCAATCGCTCACCGTCCATCTCGGCGACCGGGTCCGTCGTGGCCAGCAGATCGGCACCATCATTGCCCAGAACAGCGACGCGGCACTCCGCGGCGCGGAGGCGATGCTCGCGGCGGCGCACACGCCCGCAGAACGGGCCGATGCCGAACGCGCCACAGAACTCGCCAAGCGGGACCTGATCACGATGCCGTTGCAGATCGACCGTCCCGGCGTGGTGATCGCGCGAACCGCCACTGTCGGCGAACGCCTCGGTGAGGGGGAGCCGATTGTGAGCATCGCGGACTCTGGATCGGTGGTGTTCATCGCCACGATTCCGCAAAGCGATGCAGCCAAGGTGGCAACTGGCCAGCCTGCTACGATTCACCTTGCGGCACTCGGTCATCCGCTCCGCGGCACCGTCCATGGCCTCCTCCCCGCCGACACCGCCGGCGGACTAAGCCTTCGCGCTCTGATCGACATGCCGGCTTCGTCGGCGGGAATCGGCTGGTTCGGCACCGCGGACGTGATCGTGGGGCAGCACGCCAGCGCCACGGCCGTGCCTCTCGAATCGGTGCTCCGCGACGACATCACCGGCCGCACCACACTCGCGGTCGTGACACCCGCCGGGCGGGCGCATTGGATCGGCGTCACCCCCGGGCTCAGCGACTCTGCCTGGATCGAACTCATCAGCCCGGAACTCACGCCGGGCACCCGGGTCATCACCACCGGGCAGGTGGGATTGCCGGAGAGTTCACGGGTCATCGTCGCAGACTCGATCACCCATCCCTGATGTTCATCCCCGCCGCGCGGCGCCGGATCAGCGGCATCGTACTGCTACTCGCGATTCTTGCGGCTGCCGGCATTTACCAGGCTTCCCGGCTTCCGTCGGCAATCTTCCCATCGGTTACGTTTCCCATTGTTAAAGTCATCGCCGATGTGGGCGAGGAGTCGGCGGCCCGGATGATGCCTACCGTAACCCGCCCGCTGGAAGAAGCGATTCTTCGCGTGCCCGGCGTCGAACAGGTCAGGTCAACCACCTCGCGCGGCTCCAGCGAACTCTCGGCCCGGTTCCACTGGGGTACTGACATGCAGGTGGCGATGCAGCGGGTGGAGGCGGAAACCCAGCGGATCCGGCCCGATCTGCCAGCGGGTACGGCGCTCGACATCGAATGGATGAACCCCGCGACGTTCCCGATTCAGGGATACGCACTCGTCTCGGACAGCATTCCTCTGGCCCAACTCACCGCACTCGCCGAGTTCACGCTCAAGCCGGCCCTGATCCGCATTCCGGGAGTGTCACAGGTGCAGATTCAGGGTGGCCGGCGGCGCGAGTTTCAGGTGCATCTGAATCGGGCCGCACTGGAGGGACGCGGACTCGCCGTGAGCGATGTCGTCGATGCGATCGCTGCCAATCATTTGGTTGAATCAGCCGGGCTTACCGAGCGGAACCACGAGCTCTACCTCACCCTGGTGAATGGGCGAGTTCACGGACTCGACGAGCTCGGCCAGCTGGCGGTGCCGGTGCCGAGTGGCCCGCCGGCGACTCTCGCCGAGTTGGGCACCATCCGGGTGGATGACGAAGTTTCATACGTTCGGACCACCGCCGCAGGCCATCCCGCCGTTCTGCTCAACCTGATCCGGCAGCCCTCGGCCAACACTGTCGACATTGCCATGGGAGTGCGGCAACTCCTCCACGACCAGCCAGGATTGCTGCCACCCGGCATCCGCTGGATCACCTTCTACGACCAGGCATCCTTTGTTTCGAATTCGGTGCGTGGCACCCGCGATGCCATTCTGGTCGGCATGGGGCTCGCTGCCCTGGTGCTGCTTTTCTTTCTCCGCGACTGGCGGCTCACCGTAGTGGCGGTACTGGCCATCCCCCTGACCGTTGCGATCGCGGGGCTCGCGCTTTCGGTGCTGGGGCAGACGATCAACCTGATGACACTCGCCGGCATCGCAGCGACCCTCGGACTCGTGGCCGACGACGCCATCGTGGTGGTCGAGGATATCGAGCATCACCGGCGTCGAATGGCTGCTTCCGGAAGCAGCGATGATCCCGCGGCCGTGAGCATCCGGGAACTGCTGCCGGCCCTGATCAGCTCGAGTCTCTCCACGATCGTCATTTTGATCCCGTTCGCGTTACTGGGCGGCATCGTTGGGGCGTTTTTCAAGCCGCTCGCGTTGACCATGGCCATCACCCTGGTCGTCTCGTTCTTCGTCGCTGTGCTGGTGGTCCCCATAGTTATCGGCGTAGCGCCACCGCCTCTCGCGAGCGCGGGTGCGAGTCCCGCCCCTTCGCGGTCGGCCCGCACCTATGCCGGCGTAGTGCACCTGTTCCTTCGGCATCGCAGCCCTGCGATCGCCGCCACGGTACTGCTGATCGTCGGTGCGTGGCTGCTCTACCGTTCGATTGGTACTGATTTCCTGCCGGCGATGGACGAAGGCTCCATCGTTCTGGATTACTGGACTCCGCCCGGCACTTCCCTCTCGGAAACCGACGCCATGCTTCGCCAGGTCGAGCGGGTGATCGTGTCGTTGCCGGACGTGGCCACCTACTCGCGCCGAACCGGCACCGAGCTCGGCTTCTTCATCACAGAGCCGAATCGAGGCGACTATGTCATCAAGCTGAAGCCGCATGGCCAGCGCCGCGATGTCGATGCGGTGATCGAAGCACTCCGGAGCGGAATCGCTGGTGTGGAGCCCGCGGTGCAGACCGATTTCGGCCAGTTGATCGAGGACGAGGTAGGCGACCTCACCGGCGGCGCGCCGCAGCCGATCGACGTCAAACTGTTCGGCGACGATCCCGCGGTGCTCCAGCAAAAGGCACGGCTGGCCGCTCGGGCGATCGCTGGGGTACCGGGAGTGGAAGACGTCTTCGACGGTCTCGTAATCGCTGGGCCCGCTCTGCAGATTGACGTGAACTCACTGGCGGCGGCACGGTTCGGACTCACGACCGAACGAATCCATGCCGCTCTAGAGCCGGCCGTGACCGGCACCGTCGTCGATCAGATCCGGATCGGTGAACGGATGTACGATCTTCGTGTCTTTGCCGCTTCCAGCGATTCGCTGGGCGGACTCCACCTCCGCGCTCCCTCAAGCGGCGAACTGGTGCCCCTGGCAGCCGTCGCGCGGGTCGTCACCGGGCCTCCGGAGGTGGAGATCGATCGCGAAAATCTGAAATCCTTCGTGGGAGTAACCGCGAGAATTTCGGGACGGGATCTCGGCAGCGCGATGCAGGATGTGCGCCGAGCGCTGGCGGCGAGCGGAGTACTGACTCCCGGAATCACGGTGGAGTACGGCGGCCTTTACGCCCAGCAGCAGGCGTCGTTCCGCGCTCTCTTTTACGTGCTGCTCGCCGGCTTAGGGTTGGTCGCGGTGATTCTGCTCTTCCAGTTTGGCGACTGGCGCGCGGCGCTGGTTACCGTAATCTGCGCTGCGGCGGTACTGGCCGGCGTGCTGGCGGCGCTGCTCATCACCGGGCAGACGCTCAACATTTCGAGCTATGTGGGCGCCATCATGATGGTCGGCATCGTCGGCGAGAACGCCATCTTCGTGATCCATGAGGCCCGGATGGCGCTGGCGCGCGGGATGACCGCCGACGACGCCTGGACCGAGGCCGCGCATCGGCGGCTCCGTCCCGTGATGATGACAATCCTTGCCACCGCCTGCGCCTTGGCACCACTAGCGCTGGGGCTGGACCAGGGCTCCCAGCTCATGCAGCCCCTCGCGATTGCGGTGATCGGCGGGTTCGTGCTCTCCGGCCCCATCGTCCTGCTGCTCCTGCCGGGACTCTACCGACTGGTACAACCAGAACCGGCGCAGCGTTGAGCCCCTTGCGTGCCGTACCACGTCGGCGTATCTATGCGCCTGCGCGGCGGGGACTCTCCCCGGCCGGCGGTCAGCTTATCGGAGGCGATGAGGCGACATGCCGTACGTGATCACTGAGGCGTGCATCGGGGTAAAAGACAGGGCCTGTGTGGATGTGTGCCCGGTGGACTGCATCTACGAGGGCGAGGACCAGCTTTACATTCAGCCCGATGAGTGCATCGATTGCGGCGCCTGTGAGCCCGAGTGCCCGGTCACCGCGATTTTCCCCGAAGAAGACGTGCCGCCAGAGATGGCCAGTTACATCGAAAAGAATCGGGAAGTCTTCAACAGCGACAATCCTCCGGGCCGGCCACAGCGCTGAATCGCACGCCGCTCCGTTTCCATGATCCGATCCGGCCCTTCGCCGCAGTCAGCGAGGGGCCGTTGCTTGTGTAGCGGGGAGTCGCGCCAGAAAATCCCGGAGTGCTGCAACGGTCTGCTCCGGTCGCTCTACCGGCGGCAGGTGGCCAGCTCCGTCGATCAGAATCAGTTGGGCACCAGGAATAGCGTCGGCCAGTTCGCGGATCTGCTCCGGCGGAATGATCTGGTCCTCCATTCCACCCACCACCAGCACCGGCATACCACTCAGCTCCGGAAGGAGCGGGCGGCTGTCGGGGCGGTCTCGCATGGCGCCGAGCGCACCGACAATTCCGGGCACCGGCGTCGAGGTAATCATCTTGTGAACCTGCGCGCCAATTTCGATGGTGGCGCGGCCCGCCACGAGGCGGAAAACTTCGTGGTCTGCGATGGCGCGGGCGCCGGCCTCGCGCGCCTGTGCCGCGTGCTGGTCTCGAAGCCGCTTTCCTTCGAGCGTGTCCGGCTCTGCTCTGGTGTCCATCAACACCAGCGCACGCACGCGGTCGCGCCAGCGACGGAGAAACTCGAACGCGACGTACCCGCCCATGGACAACCCGCAGAGCACCACATCGTTGATACCAAGGGTATCGAGCAGCGCCGCGAGATCCTGGGCGTAGGTCGCCATGCTGTAGCCGAGATCGGGAGCATCGCTTCCGCCAAAGCCCCGCAGGTCGGGCGCGATTCGCCGCCATCCGTCCAGCTGCGCCACGGGCGCCGCCCAGATCGTATGGTCCAGCGGGTATCCATGGACGAAGAGAATGGCGGGGCCTTCGCCTTCAACCTGTACCTGCAGGGTCACACCGTTCACGCGGATCTGCCGCATCCCCGACCGGGTGTCGGCGCCCGCTCCGAAGAATTCTCCCACCTCTGCCGGCACCGGCACCGGCCGCCCCTCCGCGTTGATGCAGACGAAGACGAACTCGGCGGTGGCGATCAGGGAATCGTCGGCCGCGCGATGCGCCGACTGGCGAAGCGAGAGACTGGTCCGGCCAAGATGCAGCAGCGCGATTCCGAACCGGAGTTTGTCTCCCGGAAACGCCGGCGCCTGGTAGTCGATGGTGGCTCGGCGCACCGCGGGCCAGGTGCCATGGCGGGAGAACACGTCCATGCCAGGGCCCCTGCTGAGCAGCTCCCACCGCGCGCGCTCGAACAGCGCCAGGAACGACGCCTGATTCAGATGGCCATACGCATCGCACTCGTCGGGGTAGACGGTGAGCTCGATCTCGGGAATCGCCATGGCCCTAGATTAGAGCCATCCACTCGCCTTCGCCAGGAGATCCGATGAAACCACCTACCGATTACATCCGGCACGCAGCGCGGCTCGCCCGGAAGATCCAGATGGACGCGGCACTGGGCGGCCAGCCGCAGGCCGACGCCGAGTTCTACAAGACGCTCGCCAAGGCGCTGGACGAGATCGCGGCCGGGCTGGAGCTGGTGGGGAAGCCGGATTGAGGCAGAGAGACGGACAGACGGACGGGCGGACAGGCGGACAGACGGGAAGACGGGAAGACGGGAGGACGGGAAGACGCAAAAGGTGCCGGGCGCGCGCCCGTGAAGCCGGCCCGCGGGAGCACGGTCATCTCGAGCGCGGCGGCCCGTCATCCCGAGCGAGCGAAGCGAGTCGAGGGAACTTGCCCGCCGTGCTCGTGATCGGGTCGGTCCCCTCGGGACGGCACCCCGGGCGGACTCTTTCAGGGGTATACAAGTACTTGTATACCCGCCAACGCCCTGGCGGAGCCAGCAAGATCCCTCGACGTCGCGGCCTGCGGCCGCTCGCTCGGGATGACGACCATCCGTGCGCGCCGGCTCCCCGGCTCTACGTTTCCCGCTTCTCGTTTCCCGCTTCCCGCTTCTACTTTCCCACGTCGCATTTTCCCGCTTCCCGTCTTCCCGTCCGTCAGTCCGTCTGTCCGTCTGTCCGTCCGTCCTCCCGTCTTCCCGTCTTCCCGTCCTCTCGCCGTTGACCACTCTGACCATTCCACCAATATTCCTTGACCATACGAACCATTCTACCGCTTCCCCCGACCGCGCCGTCGGAATCGCCTGGGCCAAGGCCCACCTTTCCGAGCTGGTCGAGCAGGCCCGGGCCGGCGAGGAAATCGTGCTCACCCGCAATGGCACGCCACAGGCGCGGCTGGTGCCGCTCGAGGAGCCGATCGAGCGGAAGCCGGGGCGGGGCGCCGGGAAGTGGCACTTCAAACCCGACCAATGAAGCGGCTGCTGCTGGATACTGAGGTACTGATCTGGTGGGACATGAACGACGCCAGACTGGGTGGCCACGCCCGCGCCTTGATCCAGGACGCGGTCGAGATCCTGGTAAGCGCCGCCTCCGCCTGGGAAATCGCCAACCTGGTCGCCCTCGGCAAGCTCACCACCACCCGCTCGGTCTCGACGGCACTCCAGGAAAACGGGTTCGGCGAGCTCCCGGTCACCGTCGAACAAATCGAGACCGCCGCCAGCCTCCCGCCGCACCACGCCGACCCCATCGATCGGCTGATCATCGCCGCAGCGATCGGCGAAGGGCTGGCGGTCGTGACCGCCGACCGCCGATTTGACCAGTACAGCGTCATGACAGTAGACGCATCGAGCTAACCCAAATTCAGCGCCATCATCCCGCCATCACTGCACCACTGACCACACATTGGCACCTTGATGGTCGATTGGTGAACTCTTGTTGCGCGGGAGCGGCGGCCGGGACAGCTTTCTACCGTGAAGGCAACCCCGCACTCGGCCCCGCCCGCGCCCGACGGCGTGCGACTGATCCAGAAACAAAAGGATCTCGACAACCTCCTGGACGAACTTGCCAGGGAACCGCTCCTCGCCGTCGACACCGAGGCCGCCAGTTTCCATCGGTACATCGACCGGGTCTACCTGCTTCAGGTATCGTCGCGCACTACCACCGCCGTCATCGATCCGCTCGCCGTCAAGCGGCTCGATGCGTTCGGTGCGCTGCTGGCCGATCCCAAAGTCGAAATCGTGTTCCACGACGCCGATTACGATCTTCGGCTGCTCGATCACCAGTACGGTTTCCACGCCAACAATCTGTTCGACACCCGAATCGCCGCGCAGCTGGTGAACGAGCCGGGGATCGGACTCGCCGCGCTGCTCGAGAAGTACCTCGGCCTCAAATTGGACAAGCGTTTTCAGCGAGCCGACTGGTCGGCGCGGCCGCTCTCAGCGGAGATGCTGGCGTATGCGGCGAAGGACACGGAGTACCTGCCTCAGCTGCGCGACATTCTCCGCGCGCGTCTGGTTGAAATGCATCGGCTGAGCTGGGCAGATGAGGAATTCGCCAATCTGGAGCAGGTGCGGTGGTCGGCACCGGCGCAGGGAGATGCCGGATTCCTCAGGATGAAAGGCGCGCGCGCGTTACGGGGACGATCGCTGGCGGTGCTTCGCGCCCTCTACGACTGGCGCGAGCGTACGGCCAGGAAGGCCGATCGCGCAGCGTTCCGAGTTCTCAATAACGAACCGATCCTGGCGATGGCCAAGGAACCGCCGGCCGACCTGGCAGGACTCAAAACGGTTCGGGGAATCGGGCATGATTTGCTAGAGCGCAGAGGGCGAGAACTGCTGGAGGTGATTCAGCGTGCAGCGGCGCTGCCCGAATCAAGCTGGCCCAGGATCGAGCGGCCGCCGCGCCGAGTGGCCGACCCGGCGCTGGACGCACGGCTGGATCGACTCAAGACCACTCGGAACCGCCTGGCTCAGGAGCTGGACCTGCCGCCCGGCGTAGTGTGCCCCAACGGCACACTCGAAGCGATCGCGCGAGCGAATCCCCGGAGCCTCGCCGAACTGGGCCGCATCCCCGAAGTTCGCCGGTGGCAGGTCAAGGCGCTCGGGAAGGAACTGCTGGCCGGGATGTCCCCCCCGCCAACTCCCTGATCCACTTCCCGCAGTTCACTCCTTCCCGTCGTCCCGTCCTCCCGTCTTCCCGTTTTCTTTAGAACCCCAAAAACGCCTTCACCCTGGGATCCATCCTCTCCGGCGTCCAGTAGGGGTCCCACACCAGCTCCACGTCGACGGTGGCGACGCCCTCCAGGTCGGATACCACGTTCTTGACATCCTGAATGATTTCGGCACCGGACGGGCATCCTGGTGAGGTCAGCGTCATTTCGATGTGGACATCACCGGCCTCCGACACGTCGATGTCGTACACCAACCCGATGTCCACGATGTTGAGATTGAGTTCCGGATCCTTGACGGCCCGGATGGCTTTGCGAACGGTTTCCGGGGTCTGCGCCATGAGGTACGCTCCAACGGACTGATGGGTGGTTGGAAGATAGGGGGGGAAGACGGGAGGACGGGAGGACGGGAAGTGAGAAACGAGAAATGAGAAACGGGAAGCGAGAAGCGGGAAGCGAGAAGCGGGAAGCGAGAAGCGGGAAGCGAGAAGCGGGAAGCGGAGAACCGGGGGACGGGGCCGCGGGCCGCGGGCCGCGACGTCGAGGGATCTTGCTGGCTGGGCAAGATCCGTCGCGGTGGTCAGGATGACCCGGTAGCCACAAAGCGCGGCGGCTTGGCGACAGCAACGCGGCGACTGCTTGCGCTGCGTCCGGAGGACGCTCCACCCGCCCGACCCCCAAAGCGACCCCACCCGGCCCGGGTGCTCGGCCAGGGGTTCGGCCGGTATACAAGTACTTGTATACCCTCGAAACGGCCCGTCCGAGGTACCGTCTCGGGGGATGGCCAGGTTGCCGGCCCAGCGGGCAACCCCTCGACGGCGCCTGCGGCCGCGGAGTTTACCGTGAGCGCAGCGGGCCCACGACGGGCTCGGGACGTCGGCGGGGATCGGCCGAGCGGCCGAAGTGCGTAGCGGCTCACCAGCACGGCGGGCAAGATCCCTCGACTCGCTGCGCCCGCTCGGGATGACGGGCCGCCGCGCTCGGGATGACGCGTTCCCGCGGGCCGGCCTCACGGGCGCGCGCCCCGCATACTGTCCGTCCGTCCGCCCGTCCGCCTGTCCATCCACCTCCCGCCTTCCCGTCTTCCCGTCTTCCTCAACACTCCGCCACCAACGCCTCCACACAAACCGGTGGTACGACGGCAAGAGCGGCATCGGACACGTTGGCGCGGATTTCACGGAGCGCGTGGAGCGACTGCGACACCTTCGGATCGAAGCTGCGATTGGTGAGAAAGACCAGATAGAGATCGTGAGCCGGGTCGATCCAGAGCTCGGTGCCGGTCCAGCCGGTATGGCCGAAGGTATCCGGTCCGCTGGTCCGGCCGTAGAGGCTGGGCGTTGCGGTGGTATCGGGCGAGTCCCAGCCCAGGAGGCGGGTGCCGCCGAGGTCGTTGGGAGAGGTGATGAAGCGCTTGAGTGTGGAGGTACGAACCCACTGGCCGTGCGGGCCGACGCCACCGCGCAACCAGGTGCGCGCAAACATCGCGATGTCATGGCCGGTGCCGAACAGCCCGGCATGTCCAGACACGCCGCCGAGCCGCGCGGCGTTCGGATCATTGACCTCACCCCGGATGGGGTGGCCCCGCCAGAGCGAGGCTGGTGCCACCCGCGGCCAGAGCGAACGAGGCGGCCGGTACATGGTGGAATTGAGATCCAGCGGCTTCAGCACTTCGGTTTCGACGACCTGATCGAGCGGCTTGCCGGTCACCGATTCCAGCACGAGACCCAGCAGGATCGCGTTGAGATCGCTGTACTGCTCCACCGTTCCCGCCGGGTGCTGCAGCGGTTCCGCATAGAGGCGATCGATCGCTCCCTGCCGGGTCTTGGCCAGTCGAAAGAGCGGCAGATAGGGACGGAGCCCGCTGGTGTGGGCCAGCAGCATCCGGACGGTGACGGCGCTCTTTCCCTTGCCGCGGAACCGCGGGAGATAATGCTGTACCGGCGTGT
>DASSTY010000219.1:0-2245 GCA_035707585.1 Gemmatimonadales bacterium | reverse complement strand
CGAACGTTTCGGCGAGGAATACGCCCGCGCTCTGCTGGCCGGCGCACCGGGACCCGATGGGGTGGCCACCGCGGTTGCGCTGACTGCGGCATCCGTCGCCGATGCGCTGCGCCGGTGGGTGCCTGGTACACCCGAAGTTGTCGCGTCGGGCGGCGGCTGTCACCATCCCGGATTAATGGCTGCACTCAACGCGCAGTTGGCTCGACTACCCGGAGACTCACGCCCCTTGAAACGATTCGACGATCTCTTCTTCCCGGGCGATGCCAAGGAAGCGGTGGCATTCGCCCTTCTGGGCTATCTCACCATTCACGGTCAACCCGGCAATCTCCCGGCAGCCACCGGTGCTGCGGGACCGCGCGTGCTCGGTACGGTAACACCGCCATGAGAACTGGCCGTTTGCTGCTGCCCGCGCTCCGTTGGGCGCACACTACCGGATTTGCCCACGAAGCTGCCGCAATCGACACCGCGCTCGAACTCGATGCCGGCGGCTTCATCATCTTTGGCGGCTCCGCCGAAGAGGTGCGGCGACTCACCGATGATCTGGTTCGCCGAGCGGGCCGGCCGCTGCTCATCGGCGCCGATCTTGAACGGGGAGCCGGGCAGCAGTTCACCGATCTCACCGAGTTCCCGCCGCCGCTGGCGCTGGCCGAGCTCGAATCACCCGATCTCGTTCGCTGGGCCGGCGCGCTGACCGGGTGGGAGGCGCGCTCCGTCGGCATCAACTGGGTGTTCGGGCCGGTGGCGGACCTCGACCTCGTTCCGGAAAACCCGATCATTCAGACCCGCTCGTTTGGCGAGGATCCCCAGCGCGTCGCCGCGTGTGTACGTGAGTGGATTCTCGGCTGCCAGTCGGTCGGCGCGCTGACCTCGCCGAAGCACTACCCGGGACACGGCCGGACCGTGGTAGACTCGCACGCCGCGCTCCCGGTGGTCGATGCGCCGGCCGATGAGCTGTTCGCCGTCGATGTGGTTCCCTTCGCCGCAGCGATGAAGGCGGGAGCTGCCGCGGTGATGACCGCCCATGTGGCGTATCCATCACTCGATCCTTCCGGCCGGGCCGCGACCTACTCGGCGCCGATCATTCGCACCCTCCGCGACCGCTACGGATTCGATGGCCTCGTGGTCACCGACGCGCTGATCATGGGCGGTGCCATGGCGGCGGCCGGCAACTCGGAAGGCGCCGCTGCAGTCGACGCGGTTCGGGCCGGTGTCGATCTGCTGCTCTATCCGCGCGACATGCGAGCGGTGCACACTGCCCTGGAGCGGGCGGTGCTGGACGACGTGCTTACGCTGGAGCGCCTGGCCGCTACCGAGCGGCGCTACCAGACCGCGCTGGCGCTGACGCAGCAGCCACTCGGCCCTCCGCCCGCCGGTCCCTACGAATCGGTCGACGCGCTGGCGCAGGCTCTCCTGGCGGACGGTACACTGCGCGGGCAGTCGCCGGGGCTTACGCCTCCGCTCGAACTTCTGGTGGTAGACGATGATCTCGGCGGGCCTTTCCCGCCGACTCCATCAGACGGGGTCAGCCGCGAGCTGCAGTGGGCCGGCGTTCCTCTCGGCACCGGCGGTTCGCGGGTGCTGCTGGCCTTCGCCGAGCCGCGCGGGTGGAAAGGGCGGGCCGGGTTCGGTGCAGCGGCGGCGAAAGCTCTCGCCGAACTGGCGCCCACAGCCGATCTGGTGGTGCTGTTCGGCCATCCCCGGCTGGTGCGCGAAATCCCCGGCGGCGCGCCGGTGCTGGTGGCATGGCACCGGCAGCAGCTGATGCAGCGCGCCGTTGCACACTGGCTCCAGCACGGATCCGGATGACCGCGCTCGACTGGGCCATCGTCGCCCTGTATCTGGCCGGCAGCCTTACGCTGGGGCTCTACCTGGCCCGGCGAGGCAGCGGGACGATAGCGGAATTTTTCGTTGGCGGGCGTTCAGTGCCGTGGTGGCTGGCGGCCACGTCGATGGCTGCGACCACCTTCAACGTCGATACCCCTCTGTACGTCGCGGGCAGGGTCGCCAAGGCGGGTGTGGCAGGGAACTGGGAGTGGTGGAGCTTTGCGCTGGCCCATGTATTCCTGGCGGTGTTCCTCGCCAAGCTCTGGCGCCGGGCACATGTGCTTACCGACATGGAGCTCACCGAGCTGCGCTACGGCGGCACTCCGGCTGCCGCGCTGCGCGCCACCCGCGCGTTCATCTTTGCGGTGCCGCTCAACTGCCTCAGCATGGGCTACGGCATGCTCGCCATGCGCAAGGTGGT